>JAOZKX010000119.1 GCA_029935135.1 Desulfocapsa sp. | reverse complement strand
CAATAAAGGCAAAGGCAACCGCTTCAGGAACAAGGGCAAGAGCAACAGTCAGGCCGGAAAGAACATCGTCTTTGATTGATCCAGTTTTCTTTTCTATTAATTTAAATCTTTTCATATTTTAAAGACACTTTATGTGCTCTCACCACTCATGATGGGGCAATGGGCCAGCTTTGAGTAAACTGAGCACTCTGAAGGTATATGTATGGATTGAGATGCTATAAAGGTAACGGCATTGATTTAGTTTACTCTCGGCAGCCGTGTTTCGTTGCAAGGTGAGTTTACAGGTGCTGTTGGCCCAATGAGTTCATGGCAGCTACCTTCATAACATTTAAGAATATATATCTTGAAAGATGACCCTCTTTCCATCGGAGAGAGTTGAGTTGGTAGCGTTTGGTACGATAAACGCATCTCATTTTTTGACGAACCAGCTTAAAGAAGACAATTACTTAAAAACAAAAAGCCTCAGGGGGTTTCCCGTGGCTTCAAGAACCGCTTGTCTATAGCGTACTGTAATCCTAAGGGCAACAACTTTTTGCATTCATGATAAAAAATGTCGGTTTTGAAATGTATTAACTTCCGGTTCTGAGAATTAAACAGGGTTGTCCCGATACATTAAGATAGTCCTGAGGGAATATCCGGTGTTGATGATTACTCTAAAAAACAAATTGTCTTGGGGGGCACTTCTTGTTGGCTCTGATGATTATGTAAAGGAAAAAGATGCATGCCACTCCTCAAATTTGTCAGCAGGGATCGGTCTGCTGAAGTAGTATCCCTGCAGCAGATCACAGTCCATTTGCTCTAACTTCCTGGCACATCCCAAGGTCTCAACACCCTCTGCCACAACGCTCAGGCCAAGGTTGTGTGCCAAATCGATAATACTTTTGACAATGATCTCATCATCTTTGTTCTCCAGCATATCCATAACAAAGGACCTGTCAATTTTCATCTCGCTGACAGGAAGTTTTCTCAGTTGCGCAAGGGAGGAATAGCCGGTACCAAAATCATCAATTGAAATATCAACACCAAGAGCTTTCAAGCGGTTCAGGATCTCATAAGCGAGCTCTGGATCTTTAATAATGGAAGTCTCTGTGAGCTCGACGGTCAGCATGGATCCCCTAAGATTATGGGAACTGAGGATACCGGTGATGATTTCCGGCAATTCCGGACTGAGCAGACTGGAAGGGGAAAGGTTTACTGCAACATTAATGGAGAGCCCTTTTTGTTGCCAGTGCAGTATCTGCTGGATACTTGTTTTAAGTACCCAGTGACTTAATTCTATGATCAGACCGGTTCGTTCGGCAAGATTTATAAATTCGTCTGGTTGTAGGAGACCATGTGTCGGGTGTTTCCAGCGTACCAACGCTTCAGCTTTGCTGATTTTTTTATTTTTTAAATCCACTTTCGGCTGATAATACAACACAAGCTCATCATTCTGAATTGCCTGTTTCAGTTCACTTATCAAGGTCAATCGTTTCGGACTGTATCGGTCAAGTTTAGAAGTATATATTGCATAACCATTATTTTTTTGTTGCTTGGCAGCATACATGGCGACTTCTGCTCTTTGAATAAGAGTATCCACATCGTTACCATGTTGCGGATAGAGGGAGACTCCCATACTTGCCTGAACATCCAGGGTGATATTTTCCACCGTAAAGGGAGTGTCCATGGCCCTGCGGATCCGTTGGTAAAAAGATAGTGGAGAGTTTGTATCATTTACCTGGGTCATCAGAATTGCAAACTCATCACCACCCATTCGTGCAAGTGTTTCATCTTTTCTAACAACACCAAGCAACCGCATGGCAACCTGTTTCAGCAGGCGGTCACCGGCAAAATGGCCCAGTGTATCGTTGATTTCTTTGAATCGATCAAGGTCGATAATCGCAAGACCAATAGTGTATTTGTGACGGGAGGCGGTATTAATTGCCTGCTCAATACGGTCATGGAGCAAGAGACGATTGGGAAGGTTGGTGAGGTTGTCATGGGTGGTCTCATGCATAACCCTCTGTTCCAAAGAGGTTGTCAGTGAGTGCAGTTCCACAGTCTGGTCAAGAATAAGGGCACTGGCCTCATAAACAAGAAGGCTGCCAACATGTTGTCCCCAGAAGAGAAAGATAAACGGCAGGGCATCGAGTATCCAGAGAGCAGGCTGCTCTTGTTGCACATGATACATTCCGGTAAGGCTAATATTCCCTTCGACCATGTAACAGTTGATGAGGGTGGCAAGGATAATTGCCATAACCGAAATAAGCAGGCCGTAAATTGCCTGTTTATTAACGGAAGACTTGAGGATATGTACATTTCTGCTAAAGCTGGGAGCGGTATTGTCCATAGTGTAATTCTCTGATTTTTCTGTTACCTCAAGCCTGTAAATAACCTTTGAACTAAATATAGCATCTAACTCTTTGAAAGTGAAAGGCTATTTATTTCCGATGGGGATATCTTGATGGTTGTTGAAAAATAAATAGTACTTTTGGGTAACTATTCCTATAAAAAATTTAGCATTTGTTGTGATTTTCGGACCTAAAGCGTATCATCAGCAATGGGATGAGAATAGAAATGTCCTGGTGCTTGAGGGTATCTTGGAAAGTGTAGGATTTTGCAGGAAATGCGTACACAGTCGAAATAGGACCAGTATTCACTTATGCTAGTCAATAATTTGTTTAAATATTGGACATATAGGGTTTTTGCCCCAGGGGCAGTGTTGCGATCAACATATGAATCTTTTCAAGAGCTTCTTGAGTATGATGGTCAGACCCATGAGGAGATGGCAGAGTTGGAAGCCCTGTATTATCAAGGCATCAAAGAGGATTTCAGTAGTATTCGAAATCGTTATGAAAGTCTTTCTGCAAATGTTCTGGGAATGGTCGATAGTCTGGAAAACATGGCCCCGGGGGCCCATGTTACCCTGAGAAGCTATTATAAAAAATTTGATTTTTACAGCAAGTTTCTGTTGGCACCACCGCAGCTTATTGCTACTCCACCTTTTGTCTGTTCTTTGCAGGAAGGAAGCGGCAAGGATGAACTTGTTGGCGGGAAGGCTTCACAGCTGGCTCTTCTCGAGAGAGGACTTCATCTCCCTATTCCTGAAGGATTTGTTGTCACCGCTAATAGTTTTAACTATTTCGTAGAATATAATGATCTTCGTAAAGCCATTGATGCCATTCTAGCTACAATTGAAAGCTGGAAACCGCACAGCTTGGTAAAGGCCTCGGAAAAACTTGTTGCACTGATTATGCAGGCAGATATTCCTTCTGAAATCAGTGGGGCGGTGAGTCTCGCCTGGCGGAAATTTGCAGATGGTTTTACGACAGCACCACTAGTGGCCGTACGCAGTAGCTGCATTAATGAGGATGGTGCTTGTTCTTTTGCCGGCCAGTATTTAACCCTTCTTAATGTATCTGGTGACAATATACTTGATGCTTGGCGGAGAGTGGTGAGCAGCAAGTATACACCGGAGGCACTGGCCTACCGAATATATACAGGTTTTGGTGATGAAGAGACTGGAATGGCCGCCCTGGTCCTTGAGATGGTCGATGCAAAGGCCAGTGGTGTCTTGTATACCTCAACCCCATCTGGAGACCTGAAAGGTGAAACCTCTATCTATGTGGTTCATGGGCAGGGAGAAGCCCTTGTCAGTGGCAGGGTTATTCCAGAATTGTATGGGGTGAGAGGGCGAGAGAATGAGAAAACAGATAACACAGAGATATTAACAGAAGAAGAGGTGTCGTATCTGCAGCGACAGGGACAGTGTATAGCAGATGCAGCAGATTCGGCACGAGATGTGGAATGGTCACTTACTAAGCAGGGACGGTTCATTTTTCTGCAGAACAGGCCCCTTGAAGTGCAACACTCATGCGCAGTTGCTGATAAGGTACTCCCGCTTACCCATCTGGGACAGCTGTTATTCAAAGCTGGTGTGACTGCGGCTATGGGGCAGGCACATGGCCCAGCTTATATCGTTGATTCTCATCACCTTCTGGAAGATGTACCGCAGGGAGCAATACTTGTGCTCCGAGAAACCCTGCCTTCTGCCGTGCGAGTTTTGAGAAAGGTGTCTGGGGTGGTGGCAGAATTGGGTGCTGTGGCCGGGCATTTTTCAACAGTCTGCAGAGAGTTCGCTGTTCCGCTCCTTGTTGCTGTGGGTGAGAATCTTGATAAGATTGTCCATGGTGAAGAACTAAGCCTGTTTGCAGATATTCAGGAATTGTGGCAGGGGAATTGCCTGCCGGACACAAAGTCCATACCACTCTATGAAAAGCAGGCTGCACTTCCCTATTTTCGACGGCTGCATGGTCTGCTGGATTTTGTCACTCCCCTAAATCTCCTTGATCCGGAGGCCAAAGACTTTGTTCCGGAGTCGTGTCGTTCACTCCACGACATTATCCGTTTTTCACATGAGCAGGCTGTGCGCACCATGTTTTCCCTGGGGGACAGGGGGAGTGGCAGGTCGAAGGGAAGGAGGAAACTGGTTTCTGAACTTCCTCTGGATGTTTACCTGCTTGATGTGGGGGGTGGTATAGAACCGCTCTCCGGCAGTGAAGATGTGCAGGTGGCAAATGTTTGCTGCACACCATTTCTTGCCCTCTGGCAAGGTTTGACAGATCCCAGTGTGGAGTGGGGTGATTGTACCCATTTTGACTGGAAGAGTTTTGATGAAATCGCATTGGCAGGAGGAGTTGCGAGTAAAAATTCATCTGAGTTGGCAAGTTTTGCGGTACTTGGCAATAATTATGTGAATCTTAATATGCGTTTTGGATATCATTTTACCCTGGTGGATACCATGTGTGATAGCGATGCAGGAAAGAATTATTGCCAGCTGCGTTTCGCTGGTGGCGGAGGTGATTTCTCCGGGAGGAGCCTGCGCATAGATTTTGTTGAGTCTATTCTCAGCCAGAGTGGTTTTAAGGTAACGCCTAAAGGAGACCTGCTGGACGCCAGGTTGCAGCATATTAATGGTGAAGATCTTTTGCTAAAACTGCAGATGATTGGACGCCTTTTGGGAGTAACTAAACTGATGGATATGCGACTGAAAGATGAGGAAATGGTTAATCAGCAAGTGCAGACATTTTTGACTGCCCCTATATAAAAATGAAAGACAATACACGATCATATCAGCTTAGTTGGCTCACCAGCCAGCTGGCAGTGGGCTATGCCCCCATGTCATACGAAGAGCTCGATTCCATAAGAGATCAGGGAATCGTTGCCATTGTAAATTTATGTGGAGAATTTACGGATCTGCATGAGATTGAGGAACAGGCAGGCTTTGAAGTATGTTTTCTCCCGACGCCCGATGAGTGCGCACCAGATATGGAGGAGATGAAAAAGGCGCTGGAATGGCTGGATGAAGCACTCTATTTAAAGAAAAAGATCCTTATTCACTGTCGGCATGGGCATGGACGGACAGGTACATTTGTTTCAGCCTATTTTCTCAGGCGGGGACTTGCCCTGAAATATACGGAAAAGACGCTGAAGGGAACAAGGGCCAATCCTACTAATTACAGTCAATGGAAACTTCTCAAAAAATACAGTAAACAGCAGGGGCAGCTTGATGCCAGAGAGGCGAGCATTGAAAATCCAAGCACCATAGATTTGCAGCCATTTTTTAAGGACTATGAAGCACTGCTGGCTGATACGGAACCGACTGAATTTGACGCTCGTGTCTGCAGGCAACCCTTTAAGCTGCATCTGGTGGAAGCAGTTTATGTCAGCCATATAATCAATTCGAGTTTAAGCCGTGAAAAACGAAACGCTGTTCTTGACAGAGCGCTCCATGGTACCGATCAAAAGGAATTTGTCTGTCCCCTTTTTGCAGAGGGCAATTGTCTGATATGCAACCAACGCCCTCTGCACTGTCGCACTATTAAAGATAATGCTCAAAAGGAGACATTGCACGCCATACGAAAAAAGATTTCCAGGGATATATTTTTTGCTCTGACAGATTCTTTTCCATCTGGTGACCCCTTGGTTTTTTCCATCGTTGATACGGTCTCCGGCCGCTTCGTACAACAGTATTTTCAAGCCATGCATAAAAAAGACGAGCTATAGAGAAAAATGGATAAAGATATCCCGAAACGATTGCTTATAGTGGATGATGAAAAAGATCTGCTTGTTCTTTTACGCAAGGTTCTGGCCAAGAAATGTGATTGCGATGTGGCCATTGCTAAGTCAGGTAAAGAGGCCATTGAACTCATCCCATCCTGGCACCCTGATGTGATTCTTACCGATATCGTCATGCCGGACATGGATGGGATGCAACTTCTTGCCAATGTGGCCGATCTGGACCAGACGATCAGTGTTGTCATCATGACTGGCTACGGTACCATAGAAATGGCCGTCAAGGCTCTGAAAATCGGGGCCTATGATTTTCAGGAAAAACCTTTTGATAACCAAAGTATCAGCCTGATTATTCTGCGGGCATTTGAACGGACCCTGCTTCTTCGGGAAAACATTCAGCTACAAAGAGAGCTGCAAAAAAATGATCGGCCAACCGAATTTGTTGGCAAGAGTATTCCTTTGCAAAGGGCGATAGACCTTCTCACAAGACTTGGTCAGAGTGACGCAACTGTCTTGATTCGAGGCGAATCGGGTACTGGTAAGGAGGTTGCCGCCAGAACAATTCATCAGATGAGTGCACGGGCAAAGAAAAAGATGGTAACGGTCAACTGTCCTGCCCTACCCGAACAGATCCTGGAGAGCGAACTCTTTGGCTATGTCAAAGGGGCCTTTACCGG
>JAOZKX010000118.1 GCA_029935135.1 Desulfocapsa sp. | reverse complement strand
TATGGAATAGATAGAGAGATCGTCAAGGATTTCCAGAAACTCCATGATGCGCTGAAAATGACCTTCACCTCGAATGGAGTCATTATGGGCCGGTAAACCTTCCAGGCTCACCTGATAAAAGGAAAGCGGTTGGATATTCTGCAGGGCTTGTACTGTCTCCCGTGTACAGGGATTCCCCAGGATGGCAATGGTAAAATTTCGTTTTGCCGCCTCTTTGTATAACTCCTCAAAATGGGCGTACAGCAGTGGATTACCGCCGGTAAATGTCACCTGACCATGCACCCGCTCTTCCAGCACAAACTCCCGAAACTGATCCAGTATCATGACGCCCTGCTCCAGAGTCAGGGGCGAAATGGAAGAACGATCATAGCAATGCTTGCAATGGAGATCACAGGCCTGGGTCACATGCCACTGCAGGGTAAAATACTCAGATTGCAGATGGCGCTGCCATCCCTCTTCTCCTTCCACAGGGAAATGCGCTGATCCACGTCTGATTTGTGATGGCGGAGCAAGCAGCACACCCTGTTCACAGGCGCTTTCAATGGCAGCATCCACCTTCCCCACTGGCACTCCAGCCTCATCAGCCACAGCCTGTCGATCCAGATTTTCAACAACTACCTTAAGGGCCAACAACTGCTGATCTGTGGCAGGATGGATCGTTGCCTCTTTTTCACCGGCCAATTTATAAAGAAGCACCATCTCACTGCCTTGTTCAGGTGCAACATTCCTGCCCAGGAGGAGCGCAGGCAGATGCTTCCATTGCAGGGTCACAAGAGTCAGACTGGGGTTCAGGCACAGTACGCCGCCTTCCCCTGGGAATTCCGGAGCCTCAACCCCCCGCAACAAAAACAAGGCATGCTCCAGCCGTGCAAGCTCCGGCAGATAGGGGGCTATTTTTTTATCCGCCGCTAACCAATCCGAAAAGCTATCGATTGCAATATCCGTATCAAATTCTGCAGCCATCTGCTCCCAGTCAGTACCAATCTGCCGAACACAACAGGGAAAAATAGCTTTCAACTCTTCTGCTCTCATTCTCACTCTCTTGTAATATCTAGATTATAAAAGCCACGGAACGAAACAGATACACGACTGTTTATTGTACAATGCATCACATATTCCCCAGTGTATATTGCACAATAGAAACAGCGGCAATGGTTGCCGTCTCTGCCCGCAGGATACGCGGTCCAAGACTTACAATCTGAAACCCTGCTTTTTCTGCTGCTTGCGCTTCATCTGCTGCAAATCCTCCTTCCGGGCCAAGGACAATCTGCAAACCAGTTTCCAAAGGGGAAGAGGAAACAGTATGGATTGAACATTTTTTTTCCTCTTCCCAAAAAAACAAGCCGCGATTCGGTACAGTTTCCTGCACCAGATTCTCTAAAGAGCTTATCTCTGCCAAACGCATGGGCCGGGATCGATTGCACTGCTTACACGCCTCATCAATAATCTTTTGCCAGCGCTCATACTTCCCTGAAAGCTTTTGCTGTTCCGTTTTTTTCAGCTGACACCTGGAACTGATAAAGGGAACAAATTCAGAAACTCCTAACTCCGTACATTTCTGCAGTAGGAACTCCATTTTCTTTCCCTTCAACAGTCCCTGGCAGACCTGCAACGGAACACCCTCCTCTGCCACAAAGCGGGAAGAAGATATACGAAGAGACACCTGTCTGCCAACAGTCACAATTTCAGCATCATGGATGTTTCCTCTGCCATCAAACAGCTGCAGCACATCACCGGCAACTAGACGCAGCACCCGTGCAATATGGTGTGACTCTTCCTCTGACAGGAGCACTTCACCACTGATCTGTGTATCGGGATGTATAAAAAAACGGCGCATGACTAATCGGTTAGGAGAACTCTTTTTCAGTAACAGATATGTAGATCAAACTTCTGTCACAGTACATGCACCATTTGGGCAAACTTCCACACAGGTTTCACAGCCAATGCACTCATCAGCATTTACCGGGTCTGCTTTCCCATCCACCATTTCATACACTGCTGCCGGACAGGCATCCACACATTCTTCACTTCCCTGACATTTTTCATTATCAACAAGAACTTCCCACATTTCGTATCTCCTTTTAAAAAAAAATTATGCTAAATAAAAAATCATCCTCCCACAAATATTTGTTTATGGCAAAAGAAAAGAATTTGCCTTCAATCATAAAAAACGATAGCATAGAGCAATGGGATCCCTTACCATGCAGATGAGAGATGACTGTCAAAGATAAAAAGGAACAGGAATGGGCGAAGAACGAAGAGAACAGGAACGCTATCCTCTACAAGTGAAGACCAAGCTGACTGCTGAAACCAGATCAGGGAAAACACCAATTGTAGAATACATTACTGCAAATATCAGTGCAGGAGGGGCGTTTATCGAAACAGAGCACCCACTGCCGCTGGTGAGTAAGGTTCACCTCCAGTTTCTTCTCTCTCTAAACGACCTGCAAACCCTGAAATTTGTTCTCACCCTGGAGAGCCTGAAAGCCTGGAAAGGAACACGAGTATGGGTTACCGCCACCGGAATTGTCCTCCGTCACACTCCCGCAGGTATGGCAATCATATTTGACGAAAACTATCAAATCAGTGCCATGGATACCATTATAGACAAAAATTTCGCTGACGACACCGACTAAGACTCTCCCCTGCTCATCCAGAGCGCTGCCCACTCTTCCCGCTGTTCTTTTCCTTTTACTGTAAAGCCAATCTCCCCATAGTAACGAATGATATTTTCTTCCTGTTCGCCATGGAGGATACCGGAAAGAACCAAATTACCACCGCCAACAAGCAACCGCTTAAGTTCATCCCGCATCTCAACAAGAACATCATGAATAATATTTGCCGCAATGAGTGTATATTCTGACCGTATCTCACTCAGCGGAGTAGCAGCAACTTCCATCACTCCTTCCAGTCCGTTCAGCAACACATTTTCCCCGGCAATCCGAACTGCTTCCGGATCGTTATCAATACCCAGAACCCGGGATGCCCCAAAGAGTGCCGCCCCCATACCCAGGATTCCGGTTCCCGTTCCAACATCCAGTACTCGCTGTTTTTCCTTTTCCTGAGTGACTATCTTGTCCACAAAGGCGAGGGCCAGAGAAGTGGTGGCATGATGTCCGGTGCCAAAAGCCATTCCCGGGTCCATGGTAATCACAAGTTCACCCGATTCTGCCTGATACTCTTCCCATGTCGGAGCAATAATCAACCTGGGGATAATTGCAAAGGGCTTAAAATGAACCTTCCAGTTTCTGGACCAGTCCTGTTCTTTTATGAGCTCCCATGAAATCTCGGCTACTGCCACATGAAAAATCCGGGCAAGTTCCTGGGCATAACTTTCCAGGTCATTTTTCAGTTTCGTCTGCCTGGCTTCATCCGGATCCCTCTCATCAAAAAACACATGCAGACAGGTTTTCGTACTGTCCCCATCCACCGCCTGCTCCACACCAGCGCCAAGGACTCCCAGCAGGTAATCCTCCAGTGCCTCCTGCATGGCGGGATCAAGACAAATGCTCGCCTTCAGCCAGTAAGACTGCTGTTTTACATTTTCTTTTCTCTGTGTCATTTCCTGTAACCATGCCCCCTTTCAGCTCTGCCTTGCCAAACTTCCGCACAGACTCTCTCCACAAATCAATTCTATTTATGGTTACTATCAGGGATATTTCTTGACAAGGCTTTGCTACCTGTTATTTTTACATTGAGAAATTAGTTCTTATTCTATTTCAATCGGAGAATGCTCCATGACACACAACATACATTTTTTGCCTGATGATATCCATGTTACTGTTGAAGATGGTGAAAATCTTCTTACTGCAGCGGCAACAGCAGGAGTTTACATCCATGCCTACTGCGGTGGAGATGGAGTCTGCGGAAAATGCAAAGTGAACCTGGAGAAAGGGGATGTTGAGTCTGACAGCGCCGCTTCCCTGAAGCAGGATGAGTACGATAAAGGGGTACGACTGGCCTGCAAGGCCAAGGTTGTTTCTGACATCACGATCCGCATTCCGGATATGGTCAAGGCCGACGGCAAGGCCTTAAAACGAGCACCAAAAACCACCAGATCCATTTCAGCAAGATCTCTGGAGTCACTTATTGGCACATGGGATATTAATCCTCCCGTGGGCAAGGTTTTTCTCAAGATCCCTCCGCCAACCCTGGCAGACAACATCTCCGACATGCAGCGCCTGATGCGTGCCTTAAAAAATGAAAATCCGGACAGCCCTGAACCCAGTTACGATCATCCGGAACTCATCCACGAGCTGTCACTGGTTTTACGTGAGGCAGACTGGAATGTGACGGTTATTCTTCTCCATGGTAAAGGAAAGACAGAACCGGATCGGATCATCGCTGTGGAACCCGGTGACACCACCGACCGACTTTATGGCCTGGCTGTAGATATCGGTACCACCACCTGCGGTGGGGTTTTAATTGATCTCAACACCGGCAAGATTGTTGCCGATGGTTCGGGATACAACTCACAGATCGGATATGGCGAAGATGTTATTTCCCGCATGATCTATTCCCAGCGTCCGGGCGGTCTCAAGGGCTTGCAGGAAAAGGTTATCTATACCATCAATAATATCATTGAAGAGGTGTGCAGGAAACATATTATCAGCCCCAGTGATATCAGCTACATCATGACCGCAGGAAATACGGTTATGGCCCATCTTATGCTGGCCATCAATCCTAAATATTTACGGGAAGCACCCTATGTCCCAAGTGTCAGCCAGTTTCCACTGACCAAGGCTGCCGGTCTTGGCATTATGGCCCATCCATCGGTGCGGATGTTTCTCTATCCCTGTATTTCCTCCTATGTGGGCGGCGATATTGTTGCCGGAGTACATGCCTGTCAAATGCAGAAGAGCGAGCAGACCTCCCTCTTTATCGACATCGGCACCAACGGTGAGATTGTGGTTGGCAACCAGGACTGGATGGTATGTGCCGCATGCTCTGCCGGGCCCGCTTTTGAGGGTGGTGGAATCAAATTTGGAATGCGTGCCAGTCAAGGTGCCATTGAAAACTTCCAGATCCACCCAGAAACCTATGAACCTATGATCGTCACCATCGGGCAGACCAAACCCCGTGGTATTTGCGGATCCGGACTTATCTCCATTGTTTCCGAACTCCTTGAAGCCGGAGTTGTAGACCCCCAGGGAAAATTCAACAAGGAACTCAATCATCCCCGGATTCGAGAAGGTATCGATAAATGGGAATATGTGCTGGCCTGGGACAGAGATTCCATGATCGGCGAAGATATTGTCATAACCGAAGTGGATCTGGACAATCTGATTCGTGCCAAAGGTGCCATGTATGCCGGCTACCAGACCCTGCTCGAATCTGTCGGACTCACCTTCCTTGATCTTGACCGGGTAATCCTTGCCGGAAACTTTGGGGCCTATATTGATCTTGAACGGGCCATCTCCATCGGCCTGCTGCCGGATATCGACCGTGACAAATTTTACTACATTGGTAATGCCTCCATGCTCGGTTGCCAGATCAGTCTGACCGATCATCGCCGCTTCCGTGAAAGAGTCGCAGTCCGAAGCATTATGACCAATATGGAACTCTCGGAGAACCCCGACTTTATGAATCATTACATGGCGGCACTCTTTCTGCCGCACACCGACATGAGCCTCTTTCCAACAGCGAGCAAGAGGGTTTAGACGGCCCCAGACCGCTACCATTGACAAAAAGCTACAATAACAGTAGAATAGTGTCCTTGTCCGCAACGATAAGGAACCATAGAACAATCAAGAATTCAGATAGTTAAGGAGAAGAATACAATGTCTCAGACAGTGAAAGCAATTGCAGAGAGTATCAACATCATGGGAACCCGCAGTGGCGGAGCAATGAAAGACCGTGTCCCGGGCCCCATACAGGAAATGGCCAAAGAAGAAGCTGGTGCCGGTGCTTCCTATCTTGACCTCAATATCGGACCCGCTCGTAAAGATGGTACTGAGCTCCTCCCATTTGTTGTTCAGACTGTTGAAGCAGTTGTTGACACCCCTCTCTGCCTGGACACCACCAATATGGATGCCATGGCTGCCGGTTTCAAGGTTGTCAAGAATAAGGAACAGGCACTGATGAACTCTATCTCTGCACAGCCTGAGCGTATGGAACAGATGATTCCCGTTGCTGCCGAAATGAAGTGTAATGTCATTGCCCTTCTCTGGGGAGCAGATGGAATGCCTCGTGATTCAGCTGAGCGTGCTGCCATGTCCGTTGATCTCATGATGGCACTGAACGAGGCTGGTATTGCCAACGAAAAAATTCTTTTCGATCCAATTGGAACACCCATTACCCTGGGCGCCGATCAGATTACCGCCGGTCTTGAATTTATGGAAATGCTGCCGGATATCGCACCCGGTTCGGGTTCCACCGTTGGCCTTTCCAATGTTTCCAACGGTGTTGCTGAGCACCTGCGTAAACACCTTGATCGCACCTACCTCATCATGCTGATGAAGTACGGTATCTCCACAGCCATTGTCAATTCTTACGATGCCGAGCTGATGGCCATCTGTAAGGGTGAACGACAGGAGCATGTGGATATGGTTCATGCCATGATGGACGGCAATGATCCTGACATTGCCTCTCTTTCAGGAGTCGCCGTGGAACATTTCAAAACCTACAAGGCACTCTCGGGACAGACCATCTTTTCCGAGTCCTGGCTCGAGCTGTAATATTCAGGAGTAAGCAGTTTTTTTTATGCCCCTCCGATCCATGGAGGGGCATTTTCGTTTC
>JAOZKX010000117.1 GCA_029935135.1 Desulfocapsa sp. | reverse complement strand
CGGGCCATCGGAATAGGACATCCCAATAAAGCGACACTGACTGCCTTAACAGATTGCCGGGGAAAATTGCTGCATAGGGTACGGCTGGTGAGTGCTCAGGAGATGCTGGTGAAACAGGAAGAATAACGGTATGAGGTGTGAGGTATACGGTATGCGGTAAAGACAAAAACCTCAAACCGCATACCGCAAACCGTATACCGCGTTTTTAATCAGTGTTTAAAAGAGCGTTGTCCGGTAAACATCATTGCTACTTTCGGATCTGCTTCATTGCAGGCAGTGATGACATCAGAGTCACGCATTGAGCCGCCCGCCTGAAGAATGGCAGTACATCCCTGATCGATCCCCACATCCGCACCGTCCCTAAAGGGGAAGAAAGCGTCTGAAATCATAACGGAGCCCGGCAGGTTGGCCCGGTCTTTCTGGACTTTG
This sequence comes from Desulfocapsa sp., assembly GCA_029935135.1. Lineage (GTDB taxonomy): Bacteria > Desulfobacterota > Desulfobulbia > Desulfobulbales > Desulfocapsaceae > Desulfocapsa. The sequence goes on along the minus strand of JAOZKX010000117.1, from coordinate 6,310 downwards.
GCATCAATTTCCTCTTTTTGGGCCTGGCCGCGTTTGCCTTGGGTGATCTCGAGACAGAGGTCAGCGTAAGGTATTTTGTGTTCATCAAAACAGATGATATCGGCGTATTTGATATAGGCCTTATGCACTGCAATCTCAGCTACTCCCACGCGATCCTGCTCACCGGTTCCGATTCCTACGGTACAGCCGTCTTTGATATAGAGGATGGAGTTTGAAGTCACCCCATGTTCAATGGCCCAGCCGAAGATCATATCATCGATTTCCTGTTGGGTTGGCTCTCTGTCACACTTGTAATCGACGCCTTTTCTGGTGGCCGTGGCAGGTTGCAGGTCATTGATGGAACGAATGGAATTGACTGCTGACTGCTGGGCAATGAGACCACCGTCGATAAGAGATTTAAAATCTACAAAGCGGAATTTTTCAAAATCAGCCAGTCGATCGATGGCTCCCATTTTGATTACCCGCAGGTTTTTTCGAGCTGCCAGAATTTCAAGGCTTCCCTCTTCAAATTCAGGAGCACAGACAACTTCAAGGTAATTTTCTGCCATCATTCTGGCAGTCTCGTTATCAACGGCCTGGCTCATGATAACAGCGCCACCAAAGGCAGCGATACGATCACAGCGATTGGCTTTGCTGTAAGCTTCAGCCAGGGTGTCACCAATTGCAGCACCACAGGGGTTATTGTGCTTGAGGATTACCGCAGCAGGTTTATCCACTATGTATTTGATGATATTTAGTCCGTTGTCAACATCAGTAAGATTAATCTTTCCGGGATGTTTTCCAACCTGCAGCATATCTTCTGCGGTGATAGCAGACACCAGACCATTACCCGGTTCAATAAAGGAACAGTCACCAAGGCTCAGGTTACCGTTTACCAGTTCATACAGAGCTGCTTCCTGATCAGGATTCTCACCATAGCGGATTCCACGTTCGTCAATGGAGCCATCTTCCATTTTGATGCCCCAGGTACGTTTTTTGTAAACCAGTTTCTGGTCACCAAAGGAAATGGTCATGTCCATGGGAAAACTGTCACCCAGGATAGTGGTATACATTTTTTTTATGTCACTCATACATTGCTCCGCTTATGTTGAAGTTTATAAAGTTATCAAGTTGTCAATCTGGATAGTGTGCCTCAGATCAGCCATACTTTATGGTATAAAATATTAAAGTGTTTTTATAAATCCGGAAAGTATCCTCGATATTTCCTCCGCCTCATCGTGTAATGCAGTATAGTTTTCAGGCGAGATGTACTTTAGTGAATGGGCAAGATGGATCATAGAACGAACCTCGCCACAAGATCCTTTGGCAATAAACAGAAAGTGTTTGAACTCTTTATTCGTGTTACGCTCATAGCCTTCAGCAATGTTATTCGTGATAGAGACAGAAGCTCTGCGAATTTGATCACGAAAAGAATAATCTTTGCAATGGTTGAATTGTTTATAAATTGTAACCGTTAACCGCATTGCCTTTTTCCAGGCAATAATATCTTCAAAGCGATCTATCCGCATATTAGAAATGAAGTAACTTTAAACTTTAAGAACTTTAAGAACTTTACAAGCTTTCAGCCTGAAACTCACTATCCCAATCTTTGTACACAGGATCAAAGCCTTTGGCTCGAATGGCCGCACATACCTCTTCCAGCGAACGGTGGTCGCCCACACTGAACTGCTCACCTTCGTGGCTGGAATCACTGTAGCCACCAGGGGCGGTACAGGATCCGGCTGAATAGCGGGTGGGACCAAGTCCCAGCATGCCGTCACGATACCGGGCTTCTTCCCGGGTGGAGACAATAAGACCAACATCCTGATCAAAAAGGCGCAGGGCAAAGATCAGCTGACTGAGGTTCTGTTCTGAGACAATCTGCAGCGGTTCGAATTCACCGGCTGCCGGGCGCATGCGCGGAAAGGAAACAGTAAAGGATGTTGACCAGAATTTCTTTCTCAGCCATGCCAGATGGTATCCAATGGCCAGCCCTTCGGCGCGCCAGTCAGCAAGGCCCAGAAGGGCACCGATACCAACTTCACGCATACCGGATTCAGCTGCCCTGGCTGGTGTCTCCAGGCGATAGTCGTAATCACTTTTCTTCCCTGAAAGATGAACTGTTTTGTAGAGATCGCGATCGTAGGTTTCCTGGTAGACAGCAACAGCAGTAATGCCGGCAAGAAAAAGGCGATGGTAATCTTCTGTGGACATGGGCTGGATCTCGATGGAAACAGCAGCAAATTTATCCCGCAGACGCCGGGCGATTGCCTCCATGTACTCCACATCAACGGCATTTTCAGCTTCACCGGAAACGAGCAGTATATGCTGGAAACCACGATCATGAAGAATCATCGCTTCTTTTTCAGCTTCGTCCAGGGTCAGACATTTCCGCTTGAAGATATTGTCAGCAGAGAATCCGCAGTAGGCACAGCGATTGGTGCAGTAGTTGGAAAGGTAGATCGGAGCGTAGAGTTGTGTAGTCCTGCCAAAACGGGTTTGGGTAATGGTAGAGGCGTTTTGGGCCATTTGCTGCAAATATGGTTCGGCAGCAGATGAGAGCAGGGCGGCGAGATTGTCTGTGCTCAGATGTGAAGAGGCCAGGGCCTGTTCCACATCTTCTTGGGTAGTCGCACTGATCTGGGCGCTTAATTGTGTGAAATCGGGGGCGTGAAACATATTATGCGAGAAAACCAAGATCTGTGGAGAGTTTACCGGATTCCGGTGAGGAGGCACTTGCCTGTTTAACGCTCTGGCCAAGTCCTGCCTCAAAAGCAGAGCGGCCGGCTTCCACTGCCTTGGCAAATGCTGCGGCCATGACTACAGGATCACCGGCAACGGAGATTGCGGTATTGACCAGCACGGCGTCAGCTCCCATTTCCATAGCATAGGCGGCATGGGACGGGGCACCAATGCCTGCATCGACGACAACCGGCACATGGGCCTGCTCGATGATGATTTCGATCATGGCCTCGGTTAACACACCCTGATTGGTGCCAATGGGTGAGCCCAGGGGCATAACTGCGGCGGCCCCAACATCCTGAAGCTTCAGGGCAAGGATGGGGTCAGCGTTCATATAGGGAAGAACAATAAAACCTTCTTTGACCAGCTCTTCAGTGGCAATCAGGGTTTCCACCGGATCCGGCAGCAGAGTACGCGGATCGGGTGTTACTTCCAGTTTTAACCAGGATGTACCGGACGCAGCACGGGCCAGTTTTGCCAGACGAATGGCCTCTTTTGCATCTCGTGCCCCTGAAGTGTTGGGCAGGAAAGTATATTCCCGTTTTCCCAAAGTGCTCATGATATCATCGTCAGGATTCTCCAGGTCCACCCGACGCAGGGCCACGGTTATCATCTGACATTGGGAAGCCTCTATGGCTTCTGCCATAACAGCAGATGAAGAAAATTTTCCGGTACCCAGGAAAAGCCGGGAGCTAAATTCTGTGCCTGCAATGGTCAGCATGTCAGCCGCCTCCTACAAATCGTATTATTTCTATCCGGTCTTGGTCTGCAAGCACTGCTGCATCGTAGGAATCCGGCTGGATTATCTCATTATTCAGTTCAACAACCACAGACCCTGGGATAAGGGTGAGGTCGTTTAGCAGATCAGTGACAGTGTGGATGCCGCTGATTGTTTTTTGTTCGCCATTAAGACTGATATTCATCTTTTCGTTTTTCTTCTTCGCCTAAAATAATGCGTAAAACCTGATTTGCCTGATGGTGTGCGGCAATTCCAACACGGGGTGCCATCAGACCCTGTCCGGGACCGGCCTCGGAAACTTCATCACCAACAATATAAATACCTGGTTGCAGCATTCTGGTGCGGATGGTGTTGTTGTCAGCATAGCCTGCCATACCGGATGAGCCGATATAGGAAACATTTTTCATCTGGCTAAGGACGGAACGAAGGGTCGCAGCCTTCATCTCAGGATCGTCAAAACACTCAACCAGCACATCAACATTTTCAAAAAATGAAGGCAGGCTTTTTTCTGTAAGCTGCTCTTCTATCAGTTCAAGGGAGAGAAGCGGGTTCATGCGTAACAGGTTTTCCTGCAATGCCCTGGTTTTTAACAACCCAATCTGGTCGATAAAATAGTGCTGCCTGTTCAGATTGCTCGGTTCCACGATATCATAATCGGATAAAAGCATCTTGCCAATACCGATTTTGGCAAGAGCACCGGCAACTGCCGAGCCAAGGCCGCCGAGGCCAAGAATTGCAACGGTTACCTTCTGGATTTTTTTATGAACACCCGGAGTATGTCTGGCGGTAAGCAGTGCCGTGAACTCACCAGCAGCAGGAGGAGCACCTTTTCTGATCAGGACACAGTTGTCACCATCCTGAACCACTGTTTTGGCGCTCACTGGAAAACCGTTTAAGATAAAAAGATCGGCATTGGGTTTATATGCCTTGGCCAGGTCTTCTATGGACAGCTTTTTGATAAAGGGAACGGTCTGTTCGTTTACTTGCAGCATAATAGTATACCAGGGAGATCAGCAGGATTGACTGTAAGGTGGAATTGTTGAGGTCTCTGGTGCTGTACAGTCCGTAAGGCAGCTATAGGCACCAATCTCAGAGTTGCTGCCAATCTGCACATTGTGCAGGAGAGCACCATTTTTAATAACAGTGCCTGCTCCAATCTGTGAGTTTCCACTAATTTCGACACCGGGATGTAGCGTGATATCCTGATTAAGCACCACCGAGGGAGCAACCTGAGTGGAGTCGGGGCAGATCATGCTGACCCCTGTGGCCATAAGCTGCTGGTTTCTTCGTCGTTGTAATTCCTGGTGAGCTTGAGAGAGCTCCAGGCGCGAATTGACCCCAAGAACATCCTGAGGCTCTGGATTGGTGTATTTCTGCACAGTAAGACCTTCTGTCACAGCAAGGGTTACAATATCAGTCAGGTAGACCTCCCCCTGGCTGTTATTTGTGCCTATATTCTTCAGTTGTTTGAAAAGAAAGGCAGTATCCACACAGTAGATACCGGCATTAATCTCCTGGATAGACTTTTGCTCAGGAGTGGTATCTTTTTCCTCGACAATGGCACACACCCCGTCATTGTCATCACTGATAATTCGCCCATAATGTGTCGGGTCATCGAGGATGGTGGTCATAACCGTCAGGGTGGCCTCTGAGTTTTGATGTTTACGAAACATATCCTCAAGGGTCTGAGAACGGATAAGCGGGCTGTCACCGCAGAGAATCATTACAGAGCCATCATTTTTCCCGATAATGCTTTCGGCACAGAGAACGGCATGACCGGTCCCGAGCTGTTCCTCCTGAACAGCAAAATCCACTGGAAAGTCCTCCAGGCTTTTTTCAACCAACTCCCGTTGGTGCCCAACAATAACAACCGATTTTTCAGGTTGCAGGGGAGCAATTGCATGCAGTACATGGTGTACCATCGGTTCATAAAAAACTTCGTGCAGGACCTTGGCCTGAGAGGATTTCATGCGGGTGCCTTTCCCGGCTGCAAGAATAACGATGGAGAGTGTCTGTGTGTCTGACATAAAATGTCCTGTAAAAGTAGGGGAGAAGAACAAATCGAGAAAATAAAAGATTATCCTGAAAAGCAGCGACTGTCAAGTAGGGCAGGTCGGAATGAGCCATGGAAGATCGCGGCATTTACACCCTGCAATGGGAAAACTGGTCAGAGGTTTTTTGTGAGGAGAATATCTTCCACTTCTCTCCACATGGCTCTGTAGGAATGAGAAGCAGGGGAGTTTGGTGCTGATTCCAGTACCGGTTTTCTGAATATTCCCATTTTTTCCACATCGGCCAGAAAGGGAATTGATTGTTTTAATACTCTTTTACGGCCACTAAATCGTGCCATCATCTGCGTGTGCATTTTTTTTCGTTTCTCAACCATGGAGAAGAACAGGTAGAGTTTCTTTCTCTTGATGCCTGTCTGTTTGAAAAACATAAGCAGTTTCTCAAAGGAGAGGAGGGAAAGTGTTGTGGGGATAAAAGGGATCAGCAGCATATTGCTGGCAGAAAAGATATTTTCTGAAAGAAGAGTAATGTTTGGCGGGCAATCAAGAAAGATATGATCATACTCTTTGTGCAGCGGCTGCAGTATGCTGTTGATGCGCTGGGTTGATTTCTTAAGGTCGTTCAGGGAGAGATCAAGATTGCGGTAGGTGAAATCGGACGGCAGTAGATCCAGACCAGGGTAGTCGGTTCCCCGGATATTGCGGCTTATCTTTTTGCCTCCCTGCAACAGTTTATCGGCGTTATATTTTTTTGCAGCCTTGATGCGAAAGTAGTAGCTGGACGAGCCCTGAGGGTCCATATCACAGAGCAGGGTCTTTGTACCGCTTTTCGCAGAAAGTT
>JAOZKX010000116.1 GCA_029935135.1 Desulfocapsa sp. | reverse complement strand
AGAAGCAATGTTTTTGACTATGCTCAACGCTGTACTAGGGAGAAGAAAGCCAAACTCAGCACTATTATAATCCTGTCCTGCTGTAAGCCCTGTAACAGGATGAGGATCAGTGCCGCCTGTCAGTACAAAACCGGTTAATACATTTCCGGTATCTGTTACATCTACCAGGTAATCACCAGCGACAAGGCCGGTAAAATCAAATGCTCCGCTTCCATCTGTGGTTATGGTAGTGAGCAGAATATCTCCACCATTCACAACACCATCTCCATTACTGTCCTGATACAAATCTACAGTAACCCCGTCAATTCCGGATTCACCACCATCCACAGTACCATCACCGTCCAGATCATTCCAAATGAGGTCACCTATGGTGGCATCCTGCTGCTGATAGCCTACACTGGCTCCATTGTAATCCTGTCCTGCTGTAAGGCCTGTAACAGGATGAGGAGCAGTACCGCCTGTCAGCACAAAACCGGTCAATACATTTCCGGTGTCTGTTACATCTACCAGGTAATCACCAGCTGCAAGGCCGGTAAAATCAAATGCCCCACTTCCTGCAGTGGTCAAGGTAGTGAGAAAAATATCTCCACCATTCACAACACCATCTCCATTAGTGTCCTGATACAAATCTACAGTAACTCCGTCAATTCCGGATTCGCCAGCATCCACAGTACCATCACCGTCCAGATCATTCCAAATAAGGTCGCCTAAGGAAGCATCTTGCTGCTGGTAGCCATCTAATCCGACATCATTGATACCAGGCCCTGATATCGCAACATTAATATCCGGATCTGTCCCGGCAGTCTGTACATAACCTGCAGGCAGCATAGATTCGTCAACATCTATTGTTGCAGAAGTTGATGCTGCATCAGTGAAAGCTGTGTAGTCTCCGTTAGAATCGGTAGATACAATAATAATATCCCCCTGATTATCAGTAACAGTAATGGAAATATTGGAAAACCCGGATTCACCTCCATCCAGACTTCCATTTCCATTAGTATCATTAAAGACCGTACCTTCAAGTTGAATTCTTGGTGTATCATCAGGTTCAACAGCAAGTCTGGTTAGAACCGGACTTGAGGAGTACCCTGTTGTGTAGGTATCAATGTAGGCACGGTTACCATCTCCTGTCCCAACAAATGTCCCCCAATTGTGGTACCTGTGGGCTCCGTCACCGTTATAAGCATTTGCTCCTCCTAATTGCAGGATTGTACTGTCATCCCAGAAAACAATATTAGAGGTATCAATTGTACCGTCATCACGTACCCCATTTATAGTCAGACCATTATTTCCAGGGCCACCACTGGTTTCAGCATCCGCTGCTGTAAAATGAAACTCTCCGGTTTTTAGAATAACACGGGCATTATATGACCCGTTTGGAACAACATTGCCAGAATTGTCTATTCCATTCCAGTTAACAATATTATCACCGGCAATGGCGAGGCCATTTAGAGCTACATCTCCAGCACCAAAACTGCCATCTCCAGAGATATCAATTATTATTTGATAGGTGCCTGTTGTGGCAAGATTAGTCCTAAAAAGAAAATTACCGGTATCCTGAATAGTAATGGTGTCTGAGGGGGAAAAAGAATCGTCAACACCAGCATCGTCACGAAAACGAAAATCTGTTATTTCCGGCACAGTCGTTGGACGCGGGTAGGACAGTACAGGGTCACTGGAATAAATTCTGTAAATAGGGGTAACATTATTTCTATTCCCTGACACTGAAGCACAACCATCAATTGAAGGATCATCATCCGAATCAATACAGGCACTGAGACCAGCAACGATTGTTCCATCCGGGTTGGGACTGTTGAGCCCGGTGGCATTTGCCACGATCTCATAGGCATAGCCGGCAAAATTATCAAGATCTAGCTGCCAAACATAATATGTGTCAAAAAAGCCGCCATCAACAACAGCAAACAGATCAGCACTGGTTGAATGACTACTTTCAAAGCAAACATTTCCCTCCTGACAATAAAATGCCCACCTGTACCCCCAGAGGCGACCTTGATCCTCACTGGGAGTTACGGGAGTGGCCAGATCAGGAGTAACAGTGACATCAAACCGCCTGAAATAATTGTTATTAACATTAAAGAATCGCAACTGATAGGTTCCAGCTGCACCCGGAATATACTGGTATGGGCTTGCCAGCGTACCTGTAAAATCATTATTACAGGCCACATTAGAGCTGCTATAATCCTGAGAGGCCTGCAAAACAGATCCTGCTTCGTCCCAGATTTCAATACGAAAATCATTACTGTCATCAACACCACAAAGTGAAACATTGATAACTTCAGTATTGCTGATAACATCAACATACAGGGGCCGTGGATAAGCTTCCAGGCCGGTATCCGCAGTACTGTAAGTATTATCATAATCAAACAGTGGTTGCTCGTGGGTTACTCCCTCATAAAGTCCGAGTTGCCAGGAGCCTTCACCGTGTACAACGCAGGGTGTAATAAGAAAAAACAAAATAAGGAAACTGCTGGATAGTAAAAGATATCTTTTACAAATTAGAGGACAAAAGCGAGTTTTGACGACTGTGGCAAACTGCATAGAACACCTTTTTTATATTATTAGGGTAACCAGCAATGCTTTTTTCCTGGTATATAAACAACTGAGTGCTGCTAACATAAAATTGAGTAATAATAATTATTGAAAAAGGTGGTTTTGTCAATAACAAAATTAAGACTCGTGTAAAGTTAATTGATATTTTGATAAGGTAATAGGATTGAAGGAGTGGGAAAAGTAAAAGAATTGGAGGAGTAATGTGGAAACTATCTTGTATTATCACGGCCTCTATGAATATGGGATGGGTAGCAAAATGCTACTGCCACCTATTAAGGTTTTCTTTCGATCTTTTTGGCGGCAGTTTCGTCACTGTTATTGAGATTTATCTGTTCAAACAGCGGTGTGTGAATCAAGTGCATTCCAAAATCAAACAGCGGTACTATTTCAAGAATCCCCTGCTGAAGTTCCATCTCGAACATATGCCCACCTAGTTTACGGGAGAGATCGAGAAAGTGGAAATGAAATTCGGGAAGGTTTATGGCCTGCATATATTCAGGAAACCAGAATCCGACCATGTTTCCTTCAATCTGATCAAAGTTGAATGTTGTCTGTACTCCAGCAATAGTTTCTCTCAGGGGGATGTGGCCTTCTGGTTGAGGGTGTTCTGAGCGAAGATTAACACTTGTAAAGTTGCCTCTCAGGTGGAGTGCATAGATGATATTGCTGGATTCAAAGTGTGATGCGATCTCTTTCTGCAGAGAGTCTAAGTCGTTAAATTGTTCTAAGTGATATGATTGTTCCTGTTTGAAATGCGTAATAACAGCAAAGGGCGTTTTCATGTTTGGATCTGCAGCATGGGCATTGCCGCCGGAATCTATACGATAGAAGCAGCCGTCCAGGGCGACCATTTCACCATTAACAGCATCAAAGGTTCCCAGACCAAAATCACCATAATGCGCTAACTCTTCAAAGCACATATCGCCTTCGTAGATGCCGTTTAACAGGGAACGGATGGTGCCAACCTGGTATAGCATGTTGCGGGATACGGGTGTCAGTTTCTTCATATTTGTTTTTGCCGTTTTACAGTTGGCACCATTCAGATTAGTCCTCGTTGAATCAGATGTAACGGAATTATTTAAACAACGGATGCAGTTATGGAAGCAGATTGTCGTGGAGATGTCTCCCCATAGCACCAGAGAGATACCCCATACGACTTCTTGTTATCCGGGATATCGTTTATTTCAATTTCCACCCAGGTCATATCCTCGCTTTTATCAATCCAGGTACCAGTGTTGACATAAATAGTATCCTCGTCCGTACCAGACTGGTAAAGGAATTCCGCCTGGTGGGTGTGGCCAAAGAGGACGATTCGAGGAGTAAAGGGATACTTACCGGTCCAGTGTAGAGGCATCTCAAACAGGTGGTTGGCTGCACTGCCGAGATAGCCCACATCGTTTAAAACTGCTTCCATAGCAGGAACGCGGTTCTGGCGAAGGGGCCAGTTGCTGAAAATAGAGTCATAGGTAACTGCAACAGCTTCTATTAAAGGATCAGGGGTATAGCCATCCTTGCCTGCCATAATGAATTTGTCGACGAGCGGATCGTTTTCATTCCACAGGGCAATAGCATTGAAAATGCCAAGGATCAGGAGATCATCAAAAAATCCATTATTCAGTCCCAGATGTGTTTCTACATATTCATTCAATAGTTCAGGTGTTGTGGTCACTACTCCGGTTCTGCTGGAATGGGAGGCTGCCAGCCTGGAGATAAAGTAACCAAGAGGCAGGTGTCCATCAGCACGACTCCAGGTATCGGGGGCATTAAAGAGACAATAGCGGTGACCGTGTTCAGCCCAGATGACATTATCTTTGCTATAAGCACCCAGACCGGGAGAGTCAGAGATGATTTCCATACCGGGGAAGGTGCTGGTTAAGATATTTCTGTTGTCGGTTTCAAACGAAAGCATATCGTGATTGCCAACCACATAAGTAACTTTGATGTCAGGATTGGCACAGACGGCTTGCAGAGCAGGGACAATTTCTTTGGTATTAGTGCTGGATGTCAGGACATCGGAGAAAGATTGGGGGGCATCTTCAATGGGTCTGACCCAGTTATCCACAAGATCCCCCAGTATTACCAACTCACTTATGTCATCCCGGGCATTAATGCTGTTGAGGAATTCTCCAAGGTAAGGAGCGTGTTCCACAATCCAAGAGTAATTGGCATCCACATTCATATGGATATCACTGATGAAGATCAGCTTGTTTCGTTTATTGGCAGGTGGACTTTTCCCCAGCAGCAGTGTTGAATATATTTGTGGAATAATGGGTATATTCCCAACCCCCGTCGCGGCATGGGCTATTGCCAAGTTAAGCGGTATAGATAGAGCCGCGAGTGAACCATTTTTTAGGAAGTATCGTCTAGTCAGGTTGTTTGCCATGTACTATTCCTCTGCTGCAGAGTCGAATTCAACTACTGAGTATATTTTGAGCCAGAATATTACTCTCCTCTTTTGCTCTATCAGTGTCGTATTCATTCATTGCAGTTTTTATTTTCTGGATTCTCTCGGATTGAGTAGTAGTCTGCCCCTTGGGTGCTCCTACAGTTCAACTTAGCAGTTACCTGAGTTTTGATGGTAATCAGGTAAATAAATTATCAAAATGACATTTAACTGGGTAAATGTTTGACCTTGTTTGTCACCGTAGTCCAGCTATAAAAGGACCCACAGCCTTTGCTCCATCAGACTCAACGAGTTGGATTGTCCGGGAACCGATAACTGCAATGTCTGCCTTTCCCTTTAAGGCCTTGATATCCTCTTTATCTTGAATACCGAATCCGACGGCCAGGGGCAGGGCAGTGGCTGTTTTACATCGTTTTAGGTAGGAATAAAAATCCTCACCAAATTCTGATTTTTTTCCGGTGACACCTCGCCTTGCTACACAATAGATAAAGCCTCTGCCATATTCAGCAAGTTCTTCCATCCGTTCATCAGTAGAGGTCGGGGTGTAAATCAGAATAGGGGCGATATGATTCTCGTCTGCAAGCTGGAGAAATGATTTACCCATCTCCGGTGGCAGATCCGGTACAATAACACCTGTGATACCGTCGCTTGCGGCTTTTTTGAAAAAGGCCTCTTCCCCGTATTTAAAGATGATGTTGTAATAGGTCATATAGAGAAAAGGGATGTCATATTCGGCAGCCATTTCGGCTCCAAAGGCAAGACAGTCCTTAACCTTAATTCCAGTGGCCAGGGCGTCCTGGTTGGCTTTTAATATCACCGGGCCATCGGCCATGGGTTCGGAAAATGGAATCTGCATTTCAATGCAGTCCACACCATTTTCAACCATCTGCTTGATCACCTCGCGGTTCACCTCAAAAGATGGGTAGCCAAGAACAATATGGGTCATCAGTAAGATATCTTTTGTTTCTAATCTGTTGCGCAATTGCTGCTCTAACTGCATGTCTGTCCTCATTTTATTTACTGTACTCTTTTCCGCGTTCAATGATAAAATCTTTCCAGGAAGGATCTTCAAAGGCATGGGCGATGGTGAAGATATCCTTATCCCCCCTACCGGATTGATTGATAATTATGGCATCATCAGGAGAGAGGTTGCCCACTTCTCGAAAAGCGCCTGCAAAGGCATGGGCAGATTCAAGGGCAGGGATTATGCCCTCTTTTTTCATCGTAAGGTCAAGAGCCTGCATAACCTCATCGTCGGTAGCCGATTCAAATCGAACCTGTTTGTTTTCCCATAAATCGGTAAGGATTGGTGAGACACCAACATAATCCAGCCCTGCTGCGACTGAATGGGTGTGTTTCATCTGTCCGTCATCATCTTGGAGAAACATTGTTTTGTACCCCTGAGCAACTCCTGCAGAGGCATCTGGACTTGAAAGTCTGATGGCATGGGCACCACTGTCTGCACCGTGTCCACCGGCCTCAACTCCAACAAGTTCCACTTCTTTTTCACCAAGAAATCGCTTGAAAATACCCATGGCATTTGAGCCGCCACCGACGCAGGCATAGATTCTGGCTGGCAGCTTGTGGTGGTATTTTTGTATCTGATCAAATGCCTCTATCCCTATAATGGATTGAAACCAGGTAACCATTTCAGGAAATGGAGCAGGCCCGCAGGCAGTGCCCAATACATAATGGGTATCATCAACATTTGTCACCCAGTCACGAAAGGCTTCATTGATAGCGTCTTTTAAGGTTCTGGAGCCATCTTTAACCGGAACAACAGTCGCACCC
>JAOZKX010000115.1 GCA_029935135.1 Desulfocapsa sp. | reverse complement strand
CAAGGGGCATATTCATATAATGATCGGTAAATTCAAAATTCTGTTCCGGATCAAGCACCTCAAGCAGGGCAGAGGACGGGTCACCACGATAATCCGAGCCGATCTTATCAATCTCATCCATCATAAAAATGGGATTATTGGATTTAACCGTTTTGAGACCCTGCACAATACGTCCCGGCATGGCCCCGATATAGGTTCGACGATGCCCGCGTATTTCAGCTTCATCCCGCATCCCACCAAGGGACAGACGATGAAACTTGCGCCCCATGGCCCGGGCAATGGATTTACCAAGTGAAGTCTTTCCAACTCCAGGAGGGCCAACAAAACAGAGAATAGGCCCCTTGGTGGAATCATTTAATTTTCGTACCGCCAGGTATTCAAGGATTCGTTCTTTAATTTTATCCAGACCAAAATGATCCTCATCCAGTACATTTTTGGCAGCAACTAAATCCAACCTGTCCTTTGTTCCCTTTTTCCAGGGAACATCCAGAATCCAGTCTATATAGGTGCGGATAATGGTGGCCTCGGAAGAATCCGGATGCATCATCTCCATCCGGCTGATCTGTTTTTTTGCCTCTTTGCGGACAGGCTTGGGCATTTTGATCTTTTTCAGCTTACGCAGCAGATCATCAATTTCCTGTCCCCGTTCATCACCATCACCAAGTTCTTTTTGCAGGGCATGGAGTTGTTCACGAAGATAGTACTCACGCTGTGACTTCCCCATCTCCTCCTTGGCATCAGATTGAATTTTCGCCTGCACGGTCGAGACTTCCAACTCTTTGGTCAACAGTTCACTGACCAGAGCCAGACGTTTAACTGGATTCTGTTCTTCAAGAATGGATTGGGATTCGGTGATTTTCAGACGCAGATTAGAACCAACAAGGTCTGCGAGACGACCGGGCTCCTCGATATTATTGATGATCATCATCAGATCAGCAGAAAGAATGCCGCGCAGTGACATAATCTTCTCGGTCTGCTCCCGCACGGTGCGCATCATCGCTTCTATATCTACTGTTACCTCTTCGACTTCATCTTCAACAATCGTTTCGATCTTTACCTGAAAATACGGATCTTCCCGTTTATACTTCTTGATTTTTGCTTTCGAAACGGCCTGCACCAGCACTTTTAGACGCCCATCCGGTAATTTCAATGTTCGCATGACCATACAGACCATTCCGATATCGTACAGATCCTCAGGTGTCGGATCATCACGGGTGGCATCCTTCTGGGTCACCAGCATAAGCAGCTTGTCCCCCTCCTGTGAGGCGTTAACCGCCGCTACAGAACTGGGTCGGCCGACAAAGAGAGGAATAATCATATAGTTAAAAACAACGACATCACGAACAGCCATCATGGGCAGTTCTTCAGGGATGACCATATCGTCGTGATTGGTAAAGTCGTCCATACCTATGGATAAAGAATCTTCAAATTCCACAAAAACCTCCTGATATAACAAAAAAGCAGAACCCTAAGGCGCCACAACAAAAGTATATTTGGTAACTTTACATGTATGAAGTCTCACATATAAAATTCCATTTGTCAAAGTAGGCCAAAAACTAAACATTGGACATATCGAAGTCAAGACTGCAATCACTTCTCTTGGAGATTCCTCCATTTTTCTTGTAATTTTCGACCATTTCTTTCATAGTGAAGGGTGCCGAACGGCCTCAAACTTGAATATTTCCATCAGAAGCTTGTCTCTTCCACATCACGAACAGGTGCCATATGCTGACCACAAAATCTTTTTTTGATCTTGCAGAGTTCCCCCACGCCTCACTCTTTTCCCCGGAAAAACCGGTCTGGGATGCGCTGAACACATTGAAACTCTATATGGACGAGCACTCCTATCCAGAAAACGATACAGATCTGCTCCCAAATGGCGCCCCTTTGCTGTCAACTACCGTCATTTACGACGATACCACTATCGATGCATCTGACTGTAATATAGTCTTTGGTGACACATGCAAAGGAAAGTTGACAGTTGAAAGAGATGGTCACCAGCTGGAAGGTGCCTCAGTGATCATGGCCGGTGCAATACTCATCGGAAAGCGGATCGACATCGGCAAGGGTGTCCTGGTGGAAGGAGGTGCACTGATAAAATCTCCAGCCATTATTGGAGACTGTACTGAAGTACGACAAGGTGCCTATCTGCGTGGCTACTGCCTCACCGGGAAACGCTGTGTTGTGGGCCATACCACTGAAGTAAAACATTCAATTTTCCTTAACGATGCCAAAGCTGGACACTTCGCTTATTTAGGTGACTCCATCCTGGGACAGGACGCCAATCTCGGTGCCGGAACAAAATTTGCCAACCTGAAATTTCTTGGCGGTAATGTATCCATTCAGACAGAATCCGGAATGGTTGACACAGGACGAAGAAAATTTGGTGCCATCCTTGGTGATCAGGCCCAGACAGGATGCAACTCTGTCACCAACCCGGGAACCATCATCGGCAAGGGTGGAATCCTGATGCCCAATACCACCGCCCCTTCCGGCTACCACAGCCCCAAAACCATTATCCGTTAGGACAAGCAGTCACAACACTTGAAAAAAGAGATCTCCATGATAACTATCAGCAGCCAGGATTTCATCGATTCCATAGCAGACAGCCTGCAGTATATTTCCTATACCCACCCGAAAGATTTTATTCAGGCAATGACACGGGCCTATGAGCATGAAGAAAACCAGGCGGCGAAAGATGCCATGGCCCAGATCCTTATTAACTCACGCATGGCAGCTATGGGCCAGCGCCCTATCTGCCAGGACACCGGTATTGTTACTGTTTTTTTGAGAATCGGCATGGATTGCCGTTTTGACAGTGACCTCTCCATTCAGGGACTTGTCGATCAGGGGGTTCGCAAGGCCTATCTCAACACAGAAAATCCACTCCGAGCCTCTGTTGTGGCCGATCCCGCCGGTAAACGAATAAACACCAAAGACAATACACCGGCAGTTATCTACACCGAACTGGTTCAAGGCAATACTGTTGATATCCGCATTGCTGCAAAGGGTGGTGGATCCGAAAATAAGAGCCATTTCGCCACCCTGAACCCCAGCGATTCCATAGTTGACTGGATCGTCCGTACTGTGCCCACAATGGGTGCTGGCTGGTGCCCTCCCGGCATTCTTGGTATCGGTATTGGAGGCACTGTTGACAAGGCAATGGTACTTGCCAAGGAATCTCTGATGGAACCGGTGAATATTCAGGAACTTATTGAGAAAGGCCCGCAAAACAGCCTGGAAGAACTGCGTCTTGAAATTTACAAAGAGGTGAATGACCTGGGAATCGGGGCCCAGGGACTGGGTGGCCTTACCACAGCCCTTGATGTAAAGATACTAGACTGTCCCACCCATGCCGCCTCACTGCCTGTTGCCATAATTCCCAACTGTGCCGCCACCCGCCATATTCACTTCACCCTGGATGGTAGCGGCCCTGCTCATTTTGAACCACCCCAACTGGAAGACTGGCCCAAGATCAAATGGGAAGTGGGAGAAAATGTCAAGCGTGTCCAACTTGACAATATCAGTCCCGCAGAAATCGCCGCCTGGCAGCCGGGGGAAACACTGCTTTTAAACGGTACGATTCTTACCGGCCGTGATGCCGCTCACAGAAGAATACAGACACTGCTGGCAAATAAAGAAGCATTGCCTGATGGAGTGGATTTTAATGGAAAGTTTATCTACTATGTGGGACCTGTTGATCCAATTGAAGGCGAAGCCGTGGGCCCGGCTGGCCCAACCACTTCCACCCGTATGGATCAATATACTGATATGATGCTGGGTGAAACCGGACTTATCGGCATGATTGGAAAATCTGAACGGGGCGACCAGACCATTGACTCCATCCGCAGACATGGGGCCGTCTATCTTATGGCAGTAGGTGGTGCAGCCTACCTGGTTTCTAAGGCAATCAAAAAAGCAAAAGTGGTTGCTTTTGCAGACCTCGGCATGGAAGCAATTTACGAATTTGAGGTCAAAGACATGCCGGTTACCGTCGCTGTTGACACGCGTGGGGAATCCATTCACAAAACAGGACCTGCTCTCTGGAGTCAGAAAATACGGGACTATCGTAACCGTAGTTGACAGTTGACTAGCTCGCTTTAGTTGTTGACAGGCACGACTAAAGAGCCTGTTGCCACATATCGTCAACACACCTTATCGCTCACATCATTTTTTCGGGAACAGTATGAAAACAATTACCCAAAAACTCACAGAAGCACTTGAAGTAACCGCTGGCTGCACCGAACCGGCCGCCATTGCCTTTTGTGCCAGTTTTGTCGGAAAGTATCTGGATGAAGAACCCACAGAAATCACACTTCGCATTGACCAACGCACCTATAAAAATGCCTTTGGTGCAGGAATTCCACGGGCAGGAGAGCTGCGTGGCAGTGAATGGGCACTGCTCTTTGGTTTTATTATGGCCTGTCCGGAAAAACGACTGTCCATTTTTTCAGGACTGGAAGAAGAGACCATCGCCAAAGCAGGAAAACTCCATGAGAAAAATCTCATCAGTGTTTCCCTTATTGAACAGGACAGTCTCCTGATTCATATTGCAGCAAAAGGTGCAACAAATCTGGCAGAGGCAATTATCGAAAAAGGACACACAAAGGTCAGTAAAGTCACACGCAACAATAAAGAAATCGAGATTGAACAGAACGGAAGCACGCAATCATCGGGCGACGACAGTCCTTTTACTGACGATGTCTATGACTCACTGAACTGGACTGCAATTATTGAAGAATGTTACCAGGACACGACCCTGCAAACCACTGTGCGCCAGGGAATTGCATATAATATGGCCGCTGCCCTGCATGGGCGAAAATATGTAAAAAGTGGTGACGGCGTAGACTCACTGGTGATGGGGGCAATTTACGCCCGCATGAATGGCGATCCCATTCCCGTTATGAGTTGTGCCGGATCCGGCAACAAAGGACTCACCTGTATGATTCCAGTGGTGGCCCACAGCAGGGATCTGGGCCTTGGTGAAGAGCAGGAAATACGAGCTGTGCTGGTTGCTATTTTACTGACAGCACTCATCACCTCCCGCTTTGGCGAAGTCTCTTCCGTCTGTGGAGCACAATACGCTGCCGGGGCCGGAATCATCGGCGGCCTGCTCTACCTGAAAAAGGAACTGGAACTCTTTAACGGCTCCTACAACAACTTTATCTCAGCCATCGGCGGCGGCTTTTGTGACGGTGCCAAGGGCAGCTGTTCCATGCGTGGCAATGTGGCAGTGAGCACCGCACTCACCGCCATCAACCACGCCGAGAATGGCTTCCTGGTCTCCGGACGGGATGGATTCCTTGGCGAGACCTTTCTGGAAACCCTGGAGCACCTCACCCGTTACAATCCGCTTATCGCCAAATTTGAACGGGAAACCATTGATATTTTGCGAAATAAATAAGCGGAATAAAATTATGACGCTATCAGACAAAATGCATAAAGACCTGCTGAAAAGGGTTGAACAGATGAATCTTGATGAATGCGGCCGCATGCTTGACAATATGCCACCAAATATCAGAGCCATTGATCAGGCTATAATGGGTATGATAAAGGAACGAATAAAGCAACTGAGAGAGGAAGGGGCCGAAGAGTGTGAATAGTCCAACGATTCACAATGTGCCACCACTCTAACATGTGATGGCACACTTCCTCTTCAAGTTGTTAGCTTCTGATCTGTCTACGGTTTAATGTAGGCAAAACCGTTATGCTGCAGCTCGATGAGACCGACAACACCGGCCGGAATTATTTCGCAGTCTGCAAAAAGTTCTTCTTTGGGAATATCAAAAAGTTTCAAGGCCCTGTCACAGATCTGTATCCGAACACCAGCGGCAGTAATTTGTCTGAGTTTCTCCATAAAAATATAAACCATACCTCCAGCAAGCAGGGCAACACCCGGCCCGGTAACAAGCAGGATGAGTTCCTTCTCTTTATTTTCCAGGGCCTCAAGGGTGTTAGTGATATTATTCAGACCCAGATTAAAAATGAGCTCATCTTCCAAATCGATATGAATTACTGCTTTATAGATCATGCTTTCACTCCTGCTTGACTTAATTTACCTGGTTCTCAATAAAGGATACGGGAAAGAACCGTAAATCCTCTCTTCCACAATCAAAAAATTCTATCGATCCAGTTCCTGCCTGACAGCAACACAGAGCTGCTCAACAGAATAGGGTTTTTTAATAAATCCGCCAGCACCCAGTTGGAACACCATCTCCATATCTGCTGTTTCAGAAAAGCCACTGGAAATAATCGCTTTTTGCCGGGGAGATATCGTCAGAATTTCTTCATAGGTCTCTCTTCCATTTATACCCGGTTCCATAAGCATATCAAGAAGAAGCAGATCAACATTTGTATTGTTCCGGATATAATTGACAGCATCTTCTCCGGAAGCAACTGCAACAGTCCGATAACCGTGGGCTGTTAATATTTCGGAAGCAATCTCCCGCAGATTTTCTTCATCATCGACAATCAGAATCCGTTCTCCCTTTCCCTGGATCGCAGATGTCGTATTATCCTCACTGACAACAGTCTCCTGAAGCTCAGTGGACAAGGGAAAATACAGTCTGAAACATGTTCCTCGGGAATCACTTTCAATGGCTACTGTCCCTCCATGTTCCCTGACCGTATTCCAAACTATCGCCAGGCCAAGCCCTGTTCCACCCCGTCCCAAAATCTTCCGGGAATAAAAGGGTTCAAAGATATGCTCCAGATCATGACTGGAGATACCAGAGCCTGAATCTTGCACGCTGAGGACAACATATGCCCCTTTCTGCACATTATGCTC
>JAOZKX010000475.1 GCA_029935135.1 Desulfocapsa sp. | reverse complement strand
AGTATTGTATTTTTCCAATAAAGATGCCACAAAATCTTCCAGGCGATCCATTTCTTTTTTCTGAGCCATATTATTTACTCCCGAGTCAATATACGAAAAATTTATCTAAGGCTACCCTGCATATTCTATGCTTTTTCAAAGTAGACACAAGTTGTTATAAAAAACTCAATAATAATACTCTGGACTTCTGTAATTGCAAGCATGACATTTGCCTTAATTATTGAATTTTCAAATTCACATTTACTAATGATATATTCATGCAATGATAACATACCAGAGAAACAAGTGTTTTCTGATAATCGTACTACTTTCTATCTGCTGAAATTCCAGCTCTGAGGTCTCCCATTCCTGTATGGCATATATCCATAAAAAGGCAATGGATTCCCATCAAAGACAAGGGGAATAAAATATTTATCCCCCTCCCACATAGGTAATGTTCCAAGTTCACTTATCAATTTCCAGTGGAGATCTCCCTCCTCGTTTTCCGACAATGGTTCTCCGTGAAAATTTTCTACCAGAAATATAAAACCAAACCAATCCTCACCCCCAGCCCCAAAACCTGGCCAATTGACTGTACCTCTCAATTGGGTTTTCCCACAAACAATACCTGCTTCCTCTTCGACTTCCCTCCTAACACAGGAAAAAACGTCTTCTTCCTCTTTCATTTTACCGCCAAGACCATTATATTTACCAAGATGCTGATCATCAGAACGCTTGTTTCTATGAACAAGAAGAACACTTTTTTTATCTCTCGAAAGAATAAACGCCAGGGTTGCCAAGATAGGTCTATACATCACTCTCTCCTTATGATTTAATAGTAGTGAGAAAACACTAATTCCTATTATCCTTCACTATCATGTCAATATTCTTTACACTCCAGCCATTGCAGACAAATTTACTATCTGCAATTTTATACCTTTTCCATCATCCGAGAACCATTCTTTTTTTATTTTTCTTCTCTTTAAACTGTCTCTTCTGCGAAAGCAGCTATGCAATCAATACTTTCCCCGAACATTCTACTATCAAAAACAATGTCGACTTCTGGGAACAGATCTATGCAAAGTATTCCACGAACAGAGCCCTGGTCCATGACTCAAATGATCTTTCCGTTATCTATGAGGTGCTGCCCATTTTTGACCATCGGCTTCCCGGTGCATCAAAAATCAACAAACCACTTATAAAAGGGGTAAAACAAAAATATTCCAGAATCCTTAAAAACCTAAGCAAAGGACATACCCCGCAAAGCGCCGATGCAAAAAGAGTTGCTCAACTCTTTCAGGGAAAGAATCGAAAACAGTTTAAAAAAGCCATGGAATCTATTCGAGTCCAGATCGGCCAGAAAGATCGTTTCACAGAGGGTGTCATCAGATCAGGTGCCTATATAAAAGAGATTAAAAGAATATTCCGCTCCAAGGGTTTACCTGAAGAGCTTGCTTACCTGCCCCATGTCGAATCCTCTTTTAACATAAAAGCCTATTCGAAATTTGGTGCATCCGGTATCTGGCAATTTACCCGCAGCACAGGCAAACAATTTTTAAAGATTAACTACGAAATTGACGAACGACAGGACCCCATCCTTGCCAGCCATGCAGCTGCAAAGCTATTGAAAAAGAACTACAAACGCCTGGGCAGCTGGCCCCTTGCCATCACCGCATATAATTATGGTCGTGCAGGGATGGTACGTGCCGTAAAAACTCATGGATCTTATGAGAAGATTTTCACACACTACGATCAGGGACATTTTAAATTTGCTTCACGAAACTTTTACTCAGAATTTCTCGCTGCCTTAACTGTTGCCCAAAAACTGGAAAAAAAATCTACTCTCAAAAAGCGAAATCCCCAACAGGTCCACTCCCTGACTCTACCTGGAAATATCGCCTTCAAAGAGTTGTGCAGACATTTCAACCTTTCTCTGGCAACCATGAAAAATCTCAATCCTGCCTTAAGGCGTCCCGTGCTCCAGGGAAAAAAATATGTTCCTAAAGGTTATCTGTTGC
>JAOZKX010000114.1 GCA_029935135.1 Desulfocapsa sp. | reverse complement strand
ATAATCAAGTAGCAAAATGAAAAAAATCCCCTGCCGACTCAAAAGTTCGACAGGGGATTCATTTTCTCGTACAGCTTGGAACTAGAACGAACGAATCTTCTTAGAAGCTCATGTTCAAGTTGTTGTAGAGAAGGGTAATGTCATTGGTCTCAGCCATTGGATCACCCATTTTGAAGAAATCTCCGGTGGCCAACCAACCAAAGTGCAGGTTGTAAGTCAGGTTGTCCAGAAGTTTGTAGCTAGCGCCGGCATTGAACTCCCAACCGTAATCACTGTCAAAACCAGCTCTTTCGTCAGCAGATTTTGCATAACCCAATGCACCGTGGAAACCAAGCTTCTCGGAAGCCTGAAAGTCAGTAGCAGCAACGAAACCGTGTACACCAGCACTTCGTGCAGCTGTACCAAAAGCATTGATGCTTCCGGAGTCATTGTTCAGGAGACCGGTCTGGGTACCTGTAAGGATATAGAGAGGCTCGAAATCATTACCAGTACCTTTAGCAACGCTGTATGCATCCAGATCCTTGTCGGATCCATTGTCATCACCTGAAATATAGAAATAGGAGAAGTCAGCAGTGGCAGCGCCAAAATTCAGGTCTGCGGCAGCCATAAAGGCCAGTCCACTGACATCGTAGGATGTACCCACGGTATTGTTGATGTCTTTATCGCCCCAGATATAATCAAACTCATAGGTCATTCCAAACATATCAGTGATAGGATAGTGTCCGTAACTCTTCACGCGCATGACATCTACCTGATATCCACCAGCGAAGTCTTTAGTGCGGTCGCGTTTGTAACCAACAGCCAGGGAGGTTTTACCGTAACCGGTAAAGGCACCATACACCTCATAGTAGTCACTGTCCGTATCGTCGGAAACACCAGCGTATCTGGGGTTGATGGCTACAAGCGCAGTATCTCCTCTTTGAGTTACAACGGCGTAGGAGTCTGCTTCGGTATTATAATATGCATCACCTTCAGTGGTCTTCTGGTAGAAGGCGTACATGCTGAATTGGTCACCAAGCATTTTGCCTGATTTCCACATGATACGATCGGCGCGGGTACTGTTGTTGACAAAGTTTCCTTCCCATGCACCGGCAGGACGACGACCGATTTCCCACTGTCCAATACCAGATTTGTAAACCATCCACAGACGTTTTACAGCAAAGTTTGCACCATTACCAACATTGGTATCATCCTGACTACCCCAGACGGTAGACCAGTCAATCAGACGAACACGACTTTTAATACTGACAGCATCGTTCACCTTTAAGGTGGCATCGATGGTAAACTTATGCATAAACCATCGAGCATCGTCACCCTTGGTACCGGGAACTTTGGAAAATGGATTTACCGAAGTTGCCATGGCAGTTCCAGCCCCTGAGCCATTAGAACCCGGCATAAATCTTCCAAGGCTGTTACTGACGGAATATCCTTCGACAAGATAGCCACCCTTCACTTTCAACTCCAGTGCGGAAGCACTGGTTGCGATGCCTGCAGCCAGACCAAGGGCGGCTACGGCAGAAAGTACTTTTTTCATCTCTTCTCTCCATAATTAAGATGATTAATATGGATAAAAAAATATTTTTTATCCAGTTTCCTTACTTTTAATAACAAATAATAAGGTACAAATTTTTATACATACTTAAATTTATATAGGTCTGAACAGTAAAAGTCAAGGTATTGTTGATAAAAATATTTGTATTTGCACCTTTTTTGGATAAATTCCTATTATTACGAAGTAGGTAGTGGTCAGGAGAAGAAAAAAAGGGTGAAAAATATTGCAATTGAAGGCTTAATAGAGTGATGCGTTTTCAATTTTCTGAAAAATGGGCTGTCTTTCTTCTTGTGGCTGTGGGGGTGTTTCTTTCCACCATGGATAGTTCTATGATTAATGTGGCACTTCCCAGACAGAATGGGTGGTACTCATCTATCTTCTGACGATCACCGTTTCATTACTTTTCTGGGGGAGGGTCGGGGATCTGTTCGGCAAGGGGGAGGTCTATCTGCTGGGGATGCTGGTTTTTACCATCGGCTCCCTTGCCTGTTTCTTTGCCATGAGCCTCTGGCAGCTTATCTTATTTCGTTTTTTTCAGGCCATGGGGGCGTCGATGATGATGGCCACTGGTCCAGCCCTGATTGCCGGAATCTTTCCCATTGGTCAGCTAGGGATGGCGTTGGGTTTCATCGGTATAGCTACTTCTGTCGGCCTGATGTGTGGCCCGGTTGTCTCTGGCTTCCTGGTAGCGAGTTACTCCTGGGCCTCTATCTTTCTTGCCACCGTACCATTGAGTCTGTTTGCCTTCCTGGCAGGATGGTGGTTACTTTTGCCCGTGATACGAACAGAGCGGCAAAAAACATCCCCCTTTCTCTTTGACTGGTACGGTATGCTGCTCTGGACTGTGATGGTGACATCTGCAGTGTTGTTGAGTACGCAGCATACTGGCGTGTCTACGGTTGTACTCCTGGGCGAAGGAGCCCTTTTTGTCCTCTGTGCATTTCTGTTTGTGCGGGTGGAGAGGAAGCAGAATACTCCTCTGTTTCCGGTGACTCTTTTTCGGAGGCGTTCCTACGGGGTTGCTATTTTTTGTGCTGCTCTCTCTTTCACTGTTTTATTTGTGGTGCTTATTCTTATCCCTTTTTATCTCGATTATGTGTTGAACTTGTCGGTAAAACAGATTGGCTTCGTGATGCTGTCGGTGCCTGCCTCTGTCTTTGTCGTCTCGCCCTTATCAGGTCTGCTTTTCGATCGTATCGGAGCACGACTACTCACAACCGGAGGCTTGGGACTCTGTGCCTGTGCCCTCCTGCTTCTCTGTTTTCTTTCTGCCGGGAGTTCACTGACTAGTATTGTTCTCTGTCTGGCATTACTTGGTGCCGGACAGGCACTTTTTCTTTCGCCAAACAGTGCCTCTGTGTTGGAACAAATCAGTCCGGAAGAGACAGGGGTGAGTTCAGGGATGCTGGCAACGGCAAGAAACTTTGGTATGCTCGCCGGCGTCGCGCTCGGAGGACTGCTTTTTTCGATGATCTTTGTACGGTTGAGCAAGGGAGTTGATCTACAGAATTTTCAGCCTGATCAAGTGGAAAATTTCTTATATGCCTTAAAAATAACCTTCACAGTAACAGCACTACTGTCCATATTCGGTGCTGTTCTCTCAGGAATGCGAGGAAAAAGCAAGCAACCCAAAACCCAACACCTAAAACCTAAAACCCAACACCCAACACCCAAAACCTAAAACCTAAAACCCAACACCCAACACCTAAAACCCATCCCTATTCCGCCTTCGGCAGTGTCACAGTGGCGACCATGCCGCCATCCTGGTTGTGTTCCAGTGAAAAACTTCCCTGGTGCTCAGCGATAATTTTTTCAACAAGGGTCAGACCCATGCCGGTGCCGTAGGTTTTGGTGGTGAAATATGGATCACTTACCTGGGGCATATTGCTCTCGACAATGCCGCTTCCGGAGTCACTGATAGAGATGATAACGCTTGTCTCTGTCTGGCTGCAGTTGATTTGCAGGAGTCCGCCGTCCGGCATTGCTTCCACACCGTTACGAATAAGATGGAGCAGCATCTGGCGGATCATCTTAATGTCTATATAGAGAGAAGGCTCAGGTGCAGGAAGGTCGAGTTTATACTCTATGGCTTGCCTTTTTATGGCACCATAGAAGAGCATAATGGATTTGGAGATCAATGGGTAGATCGGTTGCCTGGATTTCTCCGGTTCTTTTTCACCCACAAAGCTGAAAAGATCTTCCAGGGTCGACTCAATCTTTCCCGATTCCAGAATCATCATATCCAGAAATTTAAGATTCTTTTCTTCGGTTGTTCGTTTGGCAAGGAGTCTGGCAATTCCACCTATTGAGGTGATTGGATTGCGGATGGCATGAACCAGTTGGGCTGACATATGGCCCACCGCTGAATATCGTTCAGCTTCGATAAGGAGGTCTTTGTTCTTTTCCAGTTCCTGGGTGACCTCTTCCAATTCTTCGATTTTACTCAACATATCCTGGTTGAGGTGGCTGTATTCAATGGCAAGGCTTGCCTGGGCCGCAAAAATCTCCAGGGAGTTAATGTCATCTACGGTGATGGGGCGCCGGGTTATAAAATTATCGGCTATGATAATGCCAAGTGACTTGTTGGGAGAAAAAAGAGGGGTTGCAATAAAACAGTCTTCTTGAAGTATGTGCAGAAGTTCTGCGGCGATGGCAGTGTCCTCAGTTTTGCCGTCCTGGATATGAATAGTCGATCGTTTGTTACATGCCTGAATCAGCACATGTTCATCGTCAGTTGCCTGGATAACAATTTGACGAACAAGTGTATTGATTTCACCGTCACTGCTGTGACTTGAATGTTTGACATCGTTGAGAATGTCACTGAGGTGAAGATCTTTTTCTTTTATTTCATCCCAGACTCGACCAGCATCGGCTCTACTTGACGGGCCCAAGGCCATTTTTCCCTGCAGTTCGGTGTGCTTTTTGTTAAAGAGGAGGAGAAAGGCACGGTTGAATTTCAGCCCTTCTTCCGCTGTGATGCCCACAAGGATAGAGCGAAGAATGGAATCCAGCTCAATGGTGTTCAGGTAGGCACTGTTCATCTTCAGGTTGAGCTGGTGCAGAAATTGTGTTCTGTAATTGGTGAGTTCCAGCTGTTTTTGATAGAGGCGGTTGTCGATGGTCAGTCGGCGTTTTTGCAGCGTTCCTCTTACTGCCAGTTTGAACTCTTCTAAGGGGACGGGCTTTGCCAGGTAGTCGTCTGCTCCCTGTCGTAGACAATTAAGAGCGCAGTCCAGATCTGTTGTCCCCGTGAGCATAATAATTCCCATATCGGGGAACCTGTGAGCGATATCTGTGAGAATCTCAGTGCCGTCTTTATCCGGCAGGCCGATATCAAGCAATGTCAGGGCGACGGTATGTTCTGCCAGGATGGTGTCGAGTTCGTTTGCGTTTTCTGCCGTATGGACTGAGAACCCCTCGTCAATAAGGAGTGTTTTGAAAATCAGCAGGATTTCCGGTGAATCGTCCACGATGACAACCGATTCACCAGGAGCAAGATATTCACTCAAGGTATATGATTTGGTGCTGTGAGGTATTGAGGTGAGTTCAACCATAATGGATGTCAGATGTAAGGGACGCAGAACGGGAGAAATAAAAATTATTAATAACCAAAATGATTGTACAGGTCTGGTTGAAAAAGAAAAGTAAAAATCGTATAACCTGTTGATTAATTCTTTTATGATGGAAAAGAGATGGTTTATTGAAGGAGAAGAGTATTTGAAAGATACAGTGAGTGACAGTGAATTGAAGAAGGTGATTGCGGACTTTCTGGAAATGGGGCATGTGGAAAACATCTTTGAAATGTTTAAGCGAGAGCCGTTGTATTATGATTGGGTTGGGGATATCTTAAACGATGAACGTTTTAATGTCCGCCTTGGGATTTCTGTTCTCTTTGAAGAGCTGAAAGAACGACACCCCCACGAATTATCACTGGCCATCCCATCCCTTGAGCGGGAGCTTGAAAATGAACAGGTTTTTGTTCGGGGTGAAGCTGTGAGTGTGTTGGGTATTATCGGCAGCCCAGATGCCGTAGCTGTGATTAAAAAGGCACTGCATGATACTTCGCCGCAGGTTGTGGATGTTGCCAGGGATATTTTGGAGGAGTTGGCGTGAAAGAGATCTTTGCAGCAGGGGGCAGGCTTTCTGAGAAATTTCCGGCATTTGAACCTCGCAGCGGACAGTTGGACATGGCAGATGCGGTGTCCGGACTCCTTGACAGGGGTGCGGAAAATGTCAGCGGGCGAGCTGAGATTCTTCTGGTGGAGGCAGAAACCGGGATTGGCAAAACTTTGGCCTATCTGGTCCCTGCACTTCTTTCCGGGCAACGGGTGGTTATCTCCACGGCCACCATCAATCTGCAGGATCAGATCTTAAAAAAAGAGATTCCCCTCCTTGAAAAAGTCCTGGGTCAGGATATTCCAGCCCTCTGTATTAAGGGCAGGCAGAATTACCTTTGTCATTATCGCTGGTTTCAGTATCGCAGTAATCCTCAGCTTTCCTTTCTGGCAGATAAAGATGGTGATCAAATAGAACAGTGGCTGGAAAGCACAACCACAGGAGACAGGGCTGAGGTTTCATGGCTACCAGACAGGTCACAGCTCTGGCCCCAGATCTCTGCCCAGGCAAATCAGTGCATGGGCAGTGAATGCCCCGAATTTCAGCTCTGTTTTGTCAATCGTCTGCGCAAACAGGCCGGTTCAGCACGCTTGCTGATCGTTAACCATCATCTGTTTTTCTCAGATCTTGCCCTTAGACAGGCAGGTTT
Organism: Desulfocapsa sp.; assembly: GCA_029935135.1. Taxonomy (GTDB): domain Bacteria; phylum Desulfobacterota; class Desulfobulbia; order Desulfobulbales; family Desulfocapsaceae; genus Desulfocapsa. The sequence goes on along the minus strand of JAOZKX010000114.1, from coordinate 515 downwards.
TGCTGAGATTCTGCCCCGCTATCAGGCGGTAATCTTTGATGAGGCGCATCATCTGGAGAATGTAGCCAGCAGTTTTTTTGGTAAACATTTCAGTCAGTATCAGCTTCTTGATCTTTTGGGAGACCTGGAACGGCAGGCAAAAACAGATCTCTCAGCAGCAGGATCTGATCGTCTTGTCGGCTATGGGCGCGGCTTAAAACTACGCATGGATACTTTTGCTACACTCTTTCCACCCAATCGTGGCAGGTACCCTTTGGCACCTCTCCAGGAAAAAACTGCCCACTGGCAGGAGGAGGTGGAGAAACTCTCCACAGGATTGGAAGAGCTTGCCAGTCGCTGTCATGACTTGGCGGTACACGGAGAGGTCTGGAATATGTTCAGCGGCCGAGCCGAGGAACTGCAGGTAAAGCTGCTACAGATTGCAGCTACTGGGCAGCTGGAGACCAATGAGTTTGTGCATTGGTATGAACGGCGGGAGCGAACCATCACCTTGTCGGCAACGCCCATTAATGTGG
>JAOZKX010000474.1 GCA_029935135.1 Desulfocapsa sp. | reverse complement strand
TTCCTTCAATTCCTGGGAATAAAGAACAAGCTGTTCTTCTAGAAATGGGATCTCAGGATTTTTAAAAATCTCAAGGTGACGATCCTTAAAACGTTCGATCAGATCATTGACAGCTTCAACTGCTACTTCAGGATTGGGATGCTGAAAAGTCACGGAGAGAACATTTGAGTTTTTCACATGTGAAACAGCAAGCATTCTATTGAAACCTGCAACGGCACGGGTCTGAATATTCGATTTATTCTGACCACCTTGGAGAAGATCCGGAAAGGAAAGTGCAGCGCTGGAACCTCTCGCACCGTCAAGAAGTTTAGGGAAAAGCTTATCTATCCCAACGGAATCAACAACCTCTTCAGCCAGTTCAAGACTTTTCAGTATTTCCAGCTCGGTGTTCAAGATCATTACAACATCGTAGTTGTAGTTGGGAGTAACATCACCCCGTTTTAATCTATCAATGGAGCTATACACATATTCACGCCCATATTTCACCAGGATCCGGGATCCTACCTCATAGATAGGGGTCTGCTTAAGGGTCGTAATAACCACTGCGGCAACAATGACTACAAAAATGACGACCATCCCGAGAATGCGCTTACGCAAGCAGGAAAGTATATCGAGCAATGTATTATCGTTCTGTTTTTCTTCCACAATCCCAACACTAAACGAATTGAAAATAATATAGCCACACTGTCGATAACCGACAAATGCAGCCGTTTTTCCCAAGTTACAAAGAACATCGTCATAAATCTTGACAAACAATTACCAAAAAAAAACAATATTGTAATTACCAGTTTTTCACTTACACCACAACCACTTTTTCATAGTACCTAGCATGAAAACAGAGTTTCCAAACACATTGACAATTTTTTCCTGTAGCGTACTCGCGCGAATAAAGATATAAATTTCGACTACGAAGCAAACAGCTTGACACTCTTTTTCTACCGAGTAAAAAGGAGAACATTATGCCTTCCATTGATCTCAAATTTCCTTAATATATGCACCTTAAAAAAATTTTTACTGCATTGGCAATTTTAGGAGCCGCTACAATAGTGTTCCTCCCCGCGGAAGTTCTTTCGTCATCCGAATCAAAAGTAGCAGCCCTTGCTCTGGTGACCATCGTCCTCTGGGCGACCAGCATTATTCCTGAATATATAACCTCACTTCTCTTTTTTTTGATGGCCATGTTATTTTCTGTTTCATCAAAAGACGTTATTTTTTCAGGATTTACCTCTGCCGCTGTATGGCTGATTTTTGGTGGATTGGTTATTGGCGTTGCCATCATGTCAACCGGCCTTGGAAAACGCGTCGCAGACGGAGCAGCAACGCTCTTGCATGGAAGTTATCTCAAAATTATCAGCGGTTTGGTTCTCGCTGGCGTCCTCTTTAGTTTTTTAATGCCCTCTGCCATGGGACGAGTTGTTCTTTTAACCCCTATTGCACTGTCCATCGCTACCCATTTTGGTTTTAAAGAGGGAGACAAAGGAAAAACAGGTATTCTTCTGGCTGTTATTCTAGGAACATTTATCCCCGCCTTTGGCATACTGCCGGCGAATGTTCCCAATATGGTGCTCATCGGCATGGCTGAGACCCAATATAATATTTCACTTCTGTATGGTTCCTATCTTCTTCTACACTTTCCGGTACTTACCCTTGTAAAAGCTGTACTCATCATTGGCCTGATCCTCTGGTTTTACCCGGATTCACCCACAGAAAAGAAGGAGAAAACGGAACGAAACATTATCCCCTGGTCAAAACAGGAAATATTACTGGCCTGTTCCCTGCTCGTCATGCTTGTTTTATGGATGACTGACTTTATCCATCACATCTCCCCTGCCTGGATCGCACTGGGAGGGGCATTGTTCCTTCTTTTTCCTGGTATTGCTATAGTCAACACGAAACAATTCAACCAAAAGATTAACTGGGCATCCATTTTTTTTATTGCAGGCATCCTCGGCCTGGGAGCCATGATAAACGATTCAGGGTTGGGGCATACCCTGGCAGGCAAAC
>JAOZKX010000003.1 GCA_029935135.1 Desulfocapsa sp. | reverse complement strand
TGGCAGTTCCATGTCGGTAACAAGGGTATAACAGTGTTCCAGTTTCTCACGAATCCTGTCTGCATCAACCGTATCAACAAGGAAGACCCAGCCCTCTGCAATAAGATCTGCAACTGCTTTTTTATATAAACGCTCACTGCAAACTTTTTTTGTAAGGGTCGGACTCAGTTTTGATTTTTTAAGGAGCTGAGCAAACCAATCCGGTTCAACAATATCGGAATATGGCCACTTATGCAGCTCTTCCCTGCCATCTGCAGTTAACTGTAGTCTCTTTCGGTTCTTAGAAGTCAGGCCGCCCGGCAGGGCCGTTTTAATCACCTCACCTATAGGATAGTGGTAAGAGTCTGCAATCCAGCGAAAGAAGGGAACAAGGTTTTCGGGAAAAAGAGGAGAAACATCCTGAAAGCGGATAACAGAGAGTATCCTGTAGCTGACATCTTCTTCGGGCAGCAGTCCCAGTACAAAACCGGTTACTCTCTGCCTGCCCAAAGGAACTAGAACCCGCCTGCCAACGGGGTTGCCAGTCGTCTGTTCGTCAAAAGAATAGGAAAGGGTGTGCAGCAGCGGTGCCGCCACTGCCACCTCAATCCGACTCATATTTCCAGGGCCAGTTCCTTTATATGGGCCATTAAATCTTCGCCAAGTTGTTCATGACGTATCCCATAGGCAAGAATGGCCTTTAAATACCCAAGTTTATCCCCGGCATCATAACGGGTTCCTTCAAACTCGTAGGCATACATGGGTCTGCTGTTTTTCAGGGCAAGGAGGGCATCGGTAAGCTGAATCTCCCCGCCGTGACCGGGTGTTGTCTTCCCCAGAAATTTAAAGATATCAGGGGTCAGAATATAGCGACCAATAATTGCCATATCAGAATCTGTTGTTCCGGGCGCAGGCTTTTCAATTAATCGCTTCACCGCATGGGTTCGACTGGCCTCCGTTTCATCCCCTTCAACAATACCATATTGAAAAGTCTGCTCCTGCGGTACACGCTGCACGGCAACTATAGGATCCTGCAGTTCATCAAAAAGAGTAAGCATCTGTTTGGCGCAGGGTTTGTCGGCAAGAACAAGGTCATCACCAAGAAGGACCATAAAAGGTTCGTTACCCACAACATGCCTGGCGGTCCAGATGGCATGGCCGAGGCCCAGTGGTTTCTTCTGGCGCACGGAGACGATATCAATCAGATTGGAGATCATATCCAGTTCTTTGCCAAGACTCTTTTTGTTCTTCTCTTTGAGTACGGCATCGAGATGAAAGTTATAATCAAAATGATTTTCTATGGCCGACTTTCCTTCACTGGTCACAAAAATTATCTGATCAATACCTGAACTGACAACTTCTTCCACAATATATTGAATGGTTGGCCGATCAACAATGGTAAGCATTTCTTTGGGGATTGCTTTGGTGGCCGGGAGAAACCGTGTGCCAAGACCGGCAACCGGAATAACAGCTTTTCGAACCTTCATAGGTTTTTTCCTTTTTGTGGCGGCATCGAAAAAACAATTTTTTTGCGAGCCTAGCTTATACGATAGTTTTTTTTACATGACAAATAGAATGATCCTGTGTACAAGAAGCTTCGCTCATCATATCATCTTTCCCATGTAAAGTCATCTTCTTCCATGCAACTGAACTACCCATCCGACCTCCCCATATCAGCTTATCGGGACGAATTCCTGCAACTGTTTAATGATCATCAGGTGCTTATCGTATCGGGAGAGACTGGATCTGGAAAAACCACCCAATTACCGAAATTTTGCCTGGAATCATTTCCCCTGGAAAAATTCCTTATTGGATGCACCCAGCCAAGACGCGTTGCTGCCACTTCTGTGGCTTCGCGAGTGGCTGAGGAGCTACAATCTCATGCCAGTCTGGTGGGCTACAAAATCCGTTTTCACGATAAAACGACAAGAGATACCCGTATTAAATTTATGACAGACGGGGTGCTGCTTGCTGAGACAAGACAGGATCCTCTGCTCAGAAAATATGGCGTGATTATCATTGATGAGGCCCATGAACGAAGCCTGAATATAGACTTTCTCCTGGGCTACCTGAAAAAGCTCCTGCCCCGTCGGAAGGAGCTGAAACTGATCATTACCTCGGCCACAATTGATACGAAAATATTCTCCAGCCATTTTGACAATGCCCCGATTCTCGCCGTTGAAGGGCGCAGTTATCCGGTTGAGGTGAACTATCAACCTCTCACCACACGGGAAGAAAATGATGAACTGTCCTATGTTGAGCATGCAGTGCAAACACTTAGACAATTACACCGGCAACAGATCCCCCAGGATACACTACTCTTCCTGCCAAGCGAAAAGGATATCCGCGAATGCTGCAAACTCCTTGAGAAGCAGCAGCCTGAGAGTCTGATCCTACCTATGTTCGGCAGATTGCAGGCCGCTGACCAACAGAAAATTTTTCGTCCCGCAAAGCAGACAAAAATCGTAGTGGCCACAAATGTTGCCGAGACATCTATTACCGTGCCGGGCATCAGATATGTTATCGATTCCGGGCTGGCTCGCATCTCACAGTACAATGTACGGGCCAGAACGACCAGTCTGCCCATCACCAGGATTTCCAGGGCCAGTGCAGACCAGCGAAAGGGACGCTGCGGTCGTGTGGGTGACGGACTCTGTATCAGGCTTTTTTCTGAAGAGGACTACAAGGATCGTGATCAATACACTCTGCCGGAGATAAAACGATCCAACCTGGCCGAGGTTATTCTACAGATGACGGCCATGGATCTGGGCTCACCCGTGGACTTTCCCTTTATTGAACCGCCCCATCCGGGAGCCATCCGGGATGGATATAATCTGCTGAAAGAACTGGGCGCCATACAACAGGACAACAGTCTCAGTAAAATCGGCAGAATTATGGCCCACCTGCCAATCGATCCGCAGATCTCCCGTATCCTTATTGCTGCCCGTGACAATAACTGCCTGCAAGAGATTAAAATTATCGCCCCAGCCCTTGCCATTCAGGATCCTCGTGTTCGTCCGGCAGAACGGGAAAAGGAGGCCGATGCGATGCATAAGAAATTTGCCCATGAGCACTCTGACTTTCTTTCACTGCTCAATATCTGGAACCTTTTTCACAATGTGAAGGAGAAGACCCACTCCTGGAATCGTTTGAAAAAGTTTTGCAAACAACACTTCCTCTCTTTCCAGCGCATGCGGGAATGGATAGATCTCCATGACCAGCTGCAGTCATTGCTGAACAAGGAAAAAGGCTTTACCAATAACACAAAAGAGGCATCATTTGCTGCCATCCACAAAAGTCTCTGCACCGGTTTCTTACGAAACATTGCCCTGAAAAAAGAAAAGAAAATCTATCAGGGGACAGGCAACAAAGAGCTGATGGTCTTTCCAGGCTCCGACCAGTTTCACAGTTCCGGGAAATGGATTATCGGCGCCTCATTTCTGGAGACGAACCGCCTCTACGCCCTCACAGTGGCAAGCATCGACCCGGAATGGCTTATTCACACCGCATCCCATCTCTGCCGCCGCTCCTGGTCCAATCCCCGTTGGCAGAAAAAAAGCGGGCAGGTGATTGCCGATGAGAAAATAAGCCTCTTTGGCCTTGTTCTCTCGGCCGACAAAAAAGTCAACTTTGGCAGGTGTGCAGCAAAAAACAGGGAAGAGGCCAGACAAATATTTATTCAGGATGCCCTCCTCGCCAATGCAATCAGCGGCAGCTATCCATTCCTTGAAAAGAATCTGCAGCTTCTCCAGAAATGGCAGGAAACAGAAGAGCGATTGCGCAAACGGAACCTCCTTGTCGACGAGTCTGTCCTCCATCAGTTTTACAATTCCAGACTTCCCCAAAATGTATATGATCGATTTACCCTGAACCGGTTTTTACGGAGCATAAAAGACCAGTCCACCCTGGAAATGAAAGAGGAGGAGATCCTCAACCGTCAGCCTGATGAGCAGGAGCTGCAGGATTTCCCAAAAAAACTCCACATAGGCAACAGCAGCTATCGTCTGCAATACCATCTCTCGCCAGGTGACAAAGACGATGGAGTCACCGTTCGTATTCCCATGGCTGCTGTGGATATAGCGCCGCTTACCTCCTTTGAATGGCTGGTACCAGGACTGCTCCATGAGAAGGTCACCTTTCTTCTTAAAGGTCTGCCCAAGCGACTGCGAAAACATCTTATTCCGGTCAGCAATAGTGTGGATCTGCTCCTTGACAACTGTCAACACTATCAGGGCTCACTCTACAATGCCCTGGAAACAGGAATATTTAAGATGTTCCAGATCAAGATTGCACGTGCTGACTGGCCTGAACAGTTGCCTCCTCACCTGCAGATGCGTTTTCTTCTCTATGACCAGAGCGGGAGAACAGTCGGCACAGGGAGAAATCTGCGTAAATTGAGCAAAAGTCCGCACCCACCCTGCCAGACAACTGTCAAACCAGCCCGGAAGACAGCAGACAAACTCCTGCAGTGGCAGAACAGACTCTTTACCGACTGGGACTTTGAGAAACTTCCAAGACAAACGGTTATTTTCACTGCAGATAATGAAGTTGGAGGATATCTCTACCCTGCCCTGCAGATACAACGGGATCAAGGTGGAGTCACCCTGGCTTTTGCAGCAGACAGGAAAACGGCAGGGGATAAAAACAGAGAGGGGATGCTTTTTTTATACCAGCTGCACTTTAGTGAACAGTATAAAAATCTAAAAAAATATTGTCACACCAGCCTTTCCGGCCCCTCCTCTCTCTGGCTGACCAGTGTTCTCGGCAACAGAAAAAAGGCAAATGAGCAACTGCTCTTCTTTATTATGAAAATGCTTTTCAACGGTGAGCTGGATACCATTCCGGAAAAAGAACTGTTTGAGCAGATACGGGAAAGAGTGGCTGAAAAGGGTCTGTACAAACAGGGAAGAGATATCTGCGACACCCTGCTCCTTCTCCTGCGCAAACGCAAAGAGGCAGCAGAGCATATCATTCGTTATGCCAATATCGCAAAAAAGAGCCGATCATATGACAGCACCCAGTATCAGGAGTACGAAACCCTGCTCAGCGACATCATGCCCACAGATTTTCTTACCTCAAGAACACTCAACAGCCTGCAGCATTGCCTCCGTTCATTCCAGGCCCTGATGATCCGTATCGAACGCGCCCACGCCAATCCGGCCAAGGATCTCAGCAAGGCAAGACAGCTTGCCCCCTCTCTACAGAAGATGGCAAATTTACCGACAGATCTAAGCGATTATCCCAAAGAATGCAGGGAGGCCATTGGCCTATACCGGGAAATGGTCAATGAGTTTCGTATCGGCCTCTTTGCTCCGGAAGTAAAAAGAGTCCTGCAGGTGTCAGAGAAAAAGCTGAAAGTTCAGTGGCAGCAGATCCGTTCAACCTGTCCTGGCATATGACTGCTGAAAAACAACAGAGCGAAAGAAATCAATCATCTTCTCCCTTCGGCTTCTCATGCGTACCTGCTCTGGAATAAGGTTGGAATCATCAACCTTGATGACCCCCATTTTGTATTCTATATGGGTCGCAAAGCGATTATCAAGATACCAGGCATAGGTGAGCCCAAACAGAAGTCCTGGAGGGGTGAATCCTTCATGTTCATTAATCAGGCGGGTGAAATGGGTACACTCATCAGGATCCTGTACCATCCTGCCAAGGGCCAAATAGCTGGCCAGATCCTCGCCACTGAAAAAGCAATTCATTTTCTCTCCATCCTGGAGATGGAGATGATATACCTTTCCAAGCCTTGTATTTTCCTGGGTAACAGGCAGCATCTCTTTACGCTGTGCATAGTTGCCCAGTAAAGATTGACCAAGGGCAACAAGGAATGCTACTTCCAGGTATGATTCGGAGCGAAATTGATCCTGACGAATCTTCACAAAACCGTCACCCGGATCAAAAAATGAATAAATCCGATCCCATTGCTGATTTCGCTTCCACATCTCTGTCTCTATGCACTGTACTCCTTTTACGAACTGCAGATGTGTCAAGGGGATATCCTTATGATTCCAGAGGATATTCAGTAAGATACTTCTGATCTCTGCAACCGTTCGACTGGAATGTCCCCGCAATTCGATACGGATATCGGCCAGACACGCCTCTATCTCCCGAAACCGTCTGCAGGGAACCTGTCTGGATATAAGATATTTGTTATCAACGCTGCCAGACGCTGTATCGGTCGGACTCTCAGATAAGCTTTCCGGAACATGACGAAAGCTGGCCCACAGGGTACGAACCACCAGGGCAAACTGGCGTGGATCATGCCGGATAATCTTTGCTTCACGCAGAGCATGGGCGGAATAGATGCTGCACTCTAACGGGGCAACCCCCTGTTTTTTTACCTGGTCACGATCAAGATAAATGGGGATCTTTCCCTCAACCGCATAATTTTGAATCACACTGGCCGGCACATCTTTAAAAGAGAGACACAGGACCTTATCAAACAGTCCGTTTGTACCGCCAGGTATATTCCGTTCGTAGGCCTTGAGGAGATCGGAGAGATGAAATTTTCGATCAGGTTCATCAAGACTGAGATCTGTTTCTCCAGCCTGTACCCATATATTGGAAACCAGGATTTTCAGGGCCTTCTTGTTGTTTTTAACCGCATCACTGATATGGGGTACCTGAAACACCGGGATAAGGGAACTGTAGAGACTTCCAGGAGCCATCAGCATGATATCAGCATCCTTGATCAGCTTTAAAACTTCTGCGGAGACCTCCGGTTCCTGAGAAAAACTGACAAAAACATGATCAACGGGATAGCCGCGTCTAGCATAACCTGATTTATGTTCTCCAGTGACCTGTACCCCATTTGTGTAACGGAAACAGAGTTCTGCAGGGATGGTAGTACACGGCATTACCGCCTGTTCATCTGCTCCGAGGATGACACAGAGGGAGGCTATGCCACGATGGAGATTCTGACGAATCAATGCGGGCTCATCTTCCAGCAGGATATTGTCAAAATAATCAGGAATTTGTTCATACACCGATGAGACCATGATCAGATTGCCAAGGCAGTGCGGTCTGGCAAGCGTAGTGCTCAGCCGTGAATCGTTAAAGAGTTTTTCAATTAACCTTTCAAGGCCATTTGCCACAAGTACTGGAAGGATATCCTGCCCCGACAAACCACACTCTGCACACAACTGTTTACTGTTTTCAGGTTTCTTGTCAAATCGATGATTAAATATCCGGGCAAGAGTGTCTACACACTGAACAGCTTCCGGCTCTGTAAGCCCATAGAGCTTCTGAAGTTTTGCCAGTTGAATAGAAGAAATCAGGACATGGCGAATATCACCAAGAGCGACAAGGGGAATATCTTTTAACAGCTCCCCTGTTGAGCCTCCGTCATCTGTTATACAAACTATGGAACGGGTTTTGGGAAAGAGAGATTTCAAGCCCGCAAACGGGTCAGCTGACCAGGAAGAGGCACGACTGTCACCTCCGATGATCGTGGAGAGACCCGTCCCACCGCCAAAAACGACTACATTCAGATCTTCAACAGGCTCACGTGTCAGAGCATCCTTTATCTGCAACAGAGCGGAGGCAGTTTCCGGAGGGAATCCTGCCGCTACGCCGCTAAGAACCAGCTCAACCAGTTTTTCATGCAGGTCTTCGTGGGGAAGAAGATCAAGGGGAGACAGTACTGTTGCAGCCAGCTGTTTTAAGCCGGCTGCAATATCTGTCTCACTCTTTTTTTTCTGATCGCAGAGCATCAAATGCCCTACAATCCTGTTGCTTCCATCTGTTTCTGTACTGCTTCCACAGAGAGCTGCAGAGCTTCTTTCTCTTCTTCAGTCAGCTTAAACTCAAGGATTTTCTCCACACCCTTTTCACCAATAACTACCGGTACTCCGAGAAAGTATCCCGACACACCAAATTCGCCCTCAAGATATGCAGCACAGGGAAGAACCCGTTTGGAGTCGGTAAGCACAGCTTCGGCCATTTCCACAGCAGCCAGTCCGGGGGTGTAAAAAGCGGAACCGGTTTTCAAATGATTGACAATCTCAAGGCCACCCGTCTGGGTACGATGGACAATGGCATCAATCTCTTCTTTACTTAAAAGGTCGGTAATGGGTACCCCGGCAACATTTGCCAGACGAACCATGGGCATCATATTGTCGCCATGAATTCCAAGGACCAGAGCATTTACATCTTTGGGGGCAACACCAATTGCCTGCGCCAGAAAAGTTCGATAACGGGCAGAATCGAGGACCCCTGCCATCCCTATCACTTTTTCTTTTGGATGGCCCGTTACTTTAAAAGCAGTGTGGACCATGGCATCAATGGGGTTAGTGACCACAATAAGGACACAGTCGGGCGAATGTTTCACAGCATCTTCAGCACAGGATTTGACAATTGCCACATTAATTGCCAACAGATCGTCACGTGACATGCCAGGCTTACGGGCAAGTCCGGCAGAGATGATTACCACATCAGAATTTGCGGTATCAGCATAATCATTACTGCCCATAACACCGAAATGAAAGCCCTCAACGGGTCCCGCCTGCGAAAGATCGAGGGCCTTGCCTTGGGGAATACCTTCAGCCACATCAAGTAAGACGATATCACCAAGATTTTTTGCAGCAGCCCAGTGAGCCGCTGTGGCACCAACATTTCCCGCACCAATTATTGTTATTTTTTTTCGCATTGTTTTTCCTCTATTGTATTGTTCTGCAAAGAGATCAGCGTAAACCGTATCTCTTTTCTTATTATTGCATCCTGATAAATTCTTCCACCCTTCGCAAATCTTCAACGGTATCTACTTCAATGGAATCGTGACTGGTCAACACTACCTTAATCCGATACCCATACTCAAGGGCCCGCAATTGTTCGAGTTTTTCAAATCGTTCCCATTCTCCTTCCGGTAATGCAACAAAGGTAAGGAGAAACCCCTTGCGGTAAGCATAAAATCCCAAATGTTTGTAATAGGTGGGAGCCACTTCTTCTTCAGGGTTTCGCTGGAAAGGAACAGGGGCCCGTGAGAAATAAAGGGCATTCATCTCATGATCAAAAACAGTTTTAACATGGTTGGGATCATCTATCTCTTCTGGTCTAACGATTTTATAAATCAGGGTGGACATGGGCAATGCCGGGTCATCAATCAAGGGCCTTGCCACCTGTTCGATCACTTCCGGATCAAAAAGGGGCTGATCCCCCTGAATATTGACAACCACATCATGTTCTGATATTTCAAGAAGCTCGGCAGCTTCAGCCAGACGATCTGAGCCTGACACATGGTCACTTCTGGTAATCACAAATTCTCCACCGAAAGATTGAACACAATCGGCAATTCGCTGATCATCCGTTGCCACCACCACCCTGCTCAACAGTTTCACCGCCTGGGCCCGCTCAACCACCCGTTGAATCATGGGCTTACCATCAATAAGGGCCAAGGGCTTTCCTTCAAAACGATTGGAGTGATAACGGGCCGGAATAATGGCCACCACTTCCACTTTTTGTTTTTTTTCTGTTTCCATCTTTTACTGTCTTATGTAGTTTAATAGATAATTAAGCCCCAAACAATACTCCCACTGGATCGATACATTCATATGCCTGACTCCACATCACTGCAATCATCCCCCCTACTCCCAGCTGTCACCAGCATTGAGGGGCGGCCAGACCTCCTGCAGAAAGCAAGAACCCTCGCCGGGACTCTACAGCTTGAGCTGCGTATTCCTGCAAAGGAGCAAACAGACAATCTGTTACTCATATATACGGAAAAAGGGCTACAAATTCAACTGAAAGAAAAAAAAATCGAAGGTAGACTCCTTGTGGATTTTCTTTCAGGATCTCAAGAGTATCGCCGCCGGCATGGCGGAGGAATCAAACAAGCACTAGCAAGGGCCGTGGGCATTAAATCAGGAGTGAGGCCTTCTCTCTTTGATATCACTGCCGGACTTGGAAACGATGCATTCTGCCTTGCCTGCCTGGGCTGTCAAGTGACAATGAGTGAACGATCTCCGCTGCTCGCTGCGCTGCTCGCAGATGGCCTGCAAAGAGCGTATGACGACCCTCGCATGGGAAAGATACTAGACAACAGGCTCACCCTTCTTAAGGGAGAGAGTAGCACAATCCTGCAAAACATCTTCACAAAACCTGAGACCATCTACATGGACCCCATGTATCCACACAGAAAAAATTCAGCACTGAACAAACAGGAGATGCGGATAATCCGTGCCATTGTCGGTGATGACCATGATGCCGACAAGCTGCTAGACATAGCACTGATACAGGCCGGTAAACGGGTGGTTGTAAAGCGGCCAAAAGGGGCCGAAGTACTGAACAAACAACAACCCAGCCATATTATCACCATGAAAAACAGTCGCTACGATGTATATATGATCACACCCCATTAAGGGCCTGTAAAAAACTCTAAGCTATCTGTTTTCCAGGAGCTTGTCAGGCCTTCAATACCTGAGTAACTATCTGGCCGAGATGGTTGATGGAATAAGGCTTCTTAATAAATCCACCGGCACCAAGCTTCAAGGTCGCCTTCACGGCATCACTCTTAGAAAAGCCACTCGCAATAACTGCTTTTTGCCCAGGATGGATCTGAAGAATCTGTTTATAGGTCTCATAACCGTTTATGCCAGGGTCCATTATCATATCAAGTAACAGCAGATCTGCACTGTTGTTGCCGAGATAATCAATCGCCTCTTCCCCGGAGGAAACCAGATGCACCACAAAACCCAACTGGATAAGGATCTGACCTGCTATATCTCTTTGTTCCTGCACATCATCCACAATAAGAATTGTTTCACCGTTACCAGTGAGAAGGATCGAATTACTATTATCTGCTGCAGGAATTTCATTTTTTTCAGTAACAGGAAAATACATCTCGAAAACAGTCCCCTTGGAATCGCTCTCAACGACAATAACCCCATCGTGGTCTTTCACACTATTCCAGACAACTGTCAACCCCAGCCCAGTGCCACTTCTCCCCATAATCTTACTTGAATAAAAGGGTTCAAAAATACAGTCCAGATCTTTTTTTGAAATCCCACCCCCATCATCTGCGACACTGATGACAATATAGTTTCCAGGGGACATATTCGGATGTGTCGTAAACGCTTTTTCTACAAACTGATTTCTGGTGGCCACGCGAATAGTTCCATATTCACCAACCGCCTCCATGGCATTATGCATAAGATTCATAATGCACTTTTTGATATGGACGGGTGAACAGGATATATTGTGCAGCTCTTTAGCCAGTTCAAGTCTGCAGATTACCTCCGAAAAAAGAACCAGTAATCTTTCATATTCTGGTGAAGCCAGATATTCGTGGATTAAATCATTTACATTCCTCACCACACGAGTTGCAGCAACGCCCCGGGCAACCGTCAGCAGGTCTGCCACAACCTCACTTGCCCGTAAGCCAGATTGCTGTATAACTTCAAGAGGTTCTCGCAATTCACTATCTTCAGGGATCTTTAACAGAAGAAGTTCCGGGTAACTGACGATGCCAGAGAGGATATTGTTGAGATCATGGGCAACACCACCAGCCAGCAGACCAATCGCTTCCATTTTTTGAACTTTACGCAATTTTTCTTCAATTTCCTTTTCTTTTAGCAGAGCATCATCTCGCTGCTTCCGATCATCTTTCAGGGAAGCGACCATCTGCCTGAAAGAATCACTGAACATGGAAATTTCATCTGTCACCCACGCCTGTGTCTGTGGAATTGGTGTATCGAGATTCCCCTTTTCTATTTTTGCAATAACCAAAAGCAGATTTCTAATCGGACGGGTAATAGATTGACTGAATAAAAACGCTGTAATACAGATAAAAATAACAGAAAACCACCCTATGAGATATTGTACTTCTTTTCTTTTCTGCAGCAGGTGATACGCGTCAGCATACTTTGTCTCTTCCACAATCAAAAAGGGCGTATTCTTGATTACTTTGGCAACAGCAACAACTTTTTCCTCATCCATGTTTTCATACTCACCACTTGCAAAATCAGCCCCTGCCAGGACCTCTTCGACAACGGGCAGCACAGATACATCTGTGCTGTTTAAAACAAGATTAAAATCAGGATGAAAAACGACCTGACCGTTATATTGATTAACAAGATACTGCAGATGTTTTTCAGTATCCATTGACAAATCATGAAAGAGAGACGCGACGCTGATTTCTGCATGCAGAACCCCTTTTTGCTCCCCGGTAGATAAGGATATAATCGGATAATGAATGGTCAGCATCGGTTCATTCTTCCAACGGGACAAGCGTACTCTCTTTTCACTAATTACTTCCGGCTCACAACGAGCAAGTTTTGTACCCTTGGCAATATGCGAGTATCGAGCTATAGCCTGATGCACCACGCCACCCATATCAACGATAACAATTTTGACAAGCTGGGGATGACTATTGTAGAGCCAGGCAATTACTTTATCATCTCTCTCGGTAAAATAAATGCGTTTTGCTAATTGGCCTAAAACATCATCTATATGACCCACCTCACCGGAGATCTGGATTGCGGTTTTATCAAGACGAATTTCAGCATCGACCTGCAGATGGTCATGCAAATATGTTTCAAGGGTCTTGGTAAAGAGGTACGAACCTATAAGTGCAGGGAGAAGGGCAACAAAAAGAAAAGCGAAAAAGAGCTTATAAAACAACTTGGCATTCATCGAACGATAATATCAGCATCGCTCAAAAAAGCATCTGATAGATGAAGTCCCAGTTTCTCTGTCTCTTTTAATGAAACAATCAGCTGGATCTCATAGGGATTTTGCACTGCCAGCCTGGCAGGTCGCGTTCCTGAAAAAACTTTTTCTGCCATTGCAGCAGCCTGTTTTCCCACGGAATAAAAAGAAGGACTGTAACCAAGAACTCCCCCCTTCTGCAAAAGTATATTATCCTGTACCATAATTGGCAGTTTCTCTTTACGGGATAGTTCAAGCAATTGATCAAAAAAGGCGATAGACAAAGGATCCGGCACCATAAACAAACCTTCCACAGCTCCGTCAAAATCCTTCACAAGCAGATTCATCTGTTCCTGGTCACGAACATCATACTGACTCACTGTAAAGCCCAGACCTTCTGCTGCAGGGTGCAATATATCTTTTATTGGAGTTGCCAGCCACGAAAAGCCATGATTATAAACAATCCCAATTGTTTTCATTTCCGGAAATGCCTTCCTGAACAGTTCAAGTCTTTTAGGCATCATGGCAAAGGCATTGTAACTGATACCTGTAATGTATCCCCCCGGATTTTGTAATGTGGAGACAACCTGCGAAGCAAGGGGATCACCAACCATGGTAAATATTACAGGTATTGGGTTTATCTCACCCATGGCTTTCTTCACAGCCAGAACCACAGGGGTGGTGATCGTCATAATGAGATCACATTTCTGCTGCCTGAGTTCTTTTATAATGGTGGGGATTTTAGTCAAATCCTGTTTTAGATCATAAAGAACATAGCGAATCTTCCCATCACTATACTTCTTATCACTAAACCCATCTCTAAAACCACGATCAGCATCGAGGAACTTTGTATCAAATGAAATAATAGCAACCAGAAGTGGCTTGCCATTTTCTGCAAAGCAGAAAAAAGGAGAAAAGACGAGAGAGACCAACAAAACAAGCTGTAATTTCCACATACTACTACACCCTCCACGGTGGCTGAGACACAAGGCCTGTTGCTCGTTACAGTGAACTCTTGTAATCACCAGTGGTACCCTTTCAAGTCAAATGCTGACTCCATTTCGATGACAACAATAGTAATGGCATACATAAAGTATCATATAATTGTAGGGGATATTGGTTGCCATTGTCAAGGTTGATAAAAAATGTCTCACCCCTTCCTCTCACAATCAGTCCTACTACAGGCCTTCAACAAAAAGGTTTTTATCAATGGCTTTTTCTCTTGCCGCCTCTTTGGATATTTTGCCCTGATCCAGTAATTCCTGGAGATGCTGATCCATGGTTTGCATTCCCTGGGTTCGCCCTGTCTGTATCAGCGACCCCACCTGGGTAACCTTTCCCTCTCGTATAATGCTGGCAAGTGCAGAAGAGCCTATCAGTACTTCAATTGCAGCACATCGTCCTCTACCGTCCAGGGTTTTCAATAACTGCTGGGCAATTACCGCCTTTAATGACTCGGAAAGCATGGTCCGGGTCTGTGCCTGCTGATCCGCCGGAAAGGCATTGATAATCCTGTCGATGGTCTTTGCGGCACTATTGGTATGCAATGTGCCAAAGACCAGAATACCCAGTTCTGCACAGGCCAGAGCCAGGGAAATGGTCTCAAGGTCCCGCATTTCACCAACCAGTATCACATCAGGATCTTCACGGTTAGCCACCATCAAGGCCTTGCCAAAACTCTCGGCATGCGTTCCGATTTCTCGTTGAGAAAAAATGCATCTTTTATTGGGGTGCACAAATTCCAATGGATCTTCAATGGTTATAATGTGCTTGGGATGGGTATCATTGATCATATCTATAATTGCAGCCATGGTCGTGGACTTACCACTTCCCGTCGGCCCTGTCACAAGAACCAGGCCTCTTTCATAGTTAGCAATCTCTTTGACCACCGGAGGCATACCAAGCTGATCCAGGGTCAGAATTTCCGTTGGAATAATACGGAAGACAGCCCCTATTCCTCGTTGCTGATATAAAAAATTACAACGAAATCGTCCAATCCCTTCAAGCTCATAGGCCTTATCCAGATCTTTATTTTTTTGAATAGCCTCCTGCTGGCTCTCATCAAGAATCTCATAAAGAATCTGTTTGTTTGACTCTGCAGTAAGAACGGGGGCCTCCAGAGGAACAAGATCCCCACGAAGCCGCAGAAGAGGGGGAAAGCCAACGACCATGTGCAGATCACTTGCCCCATGTGTTTTCATCTGTCGAAAATACTCATCAATTTGGGCCATGCTTCCTACTCCTCCTCTTCCGCTGCCTGCAGCTTCTCTTCAGGTGCCGTAAACCGCTTCAGAAGTGCCTTGTTCTCAATATTGACCATTGCTGCCTGCAGAGTAATTGTTCCCGCCTCCAGCAATTTCACTATGGACTCATCCATAAGGCGCATCCCTTGCTTACTTCCCATCTGCATGGTCGACTGTATCTGATATGTTTTACAATCCCGAATCAGATTGGCTATAGAGAGATTGCCAATCAAAATTTCCAGCGCCAATGCCATGGATGTCCCGTCAGCTG
Organism: Desulfocapsa sp.; assembly: GCA_029935135.1. Taxonomy (GTDB): domain Bacteria; phylum Desulfobacterota; class Desulfobulbia; order Desulfobulbales; family Desulfocapsaceae; genus Desulfocapsa. The sequence goes on along the minus strand of JAOZKX010000003.1, from coordinate 5,242 downwards.
TTGGAATTAACCGCTGGGTAATAACGGCTTTCAGTGACTCACTGAGCATTGTCCTCACCTGATTTTGTTCACCGGGCGGATAAGAATCGATAATTCTATCCACTGTCTTGGCGGCATTTGAGGTGGAGAGAGTACCTATTACCAGATGTCCGGTTTCTGATGCCGAAATCGCCAGAGAAATGGTATCAAGATCCCGCAATTCACCAATAACAATCACATCAGGATCCTGACGTAATGCGCCCTTTAAGGCATTGTGATACGAAAGTGTGTCTTTCCCCAGTTCCCGCTGATTAACAACCCCATTTTTAAATGGATGGATAAATTCAATGGGATCTTCAACGGTCAGGATATGATGGGGACGCCTGGCATTGATATAATCAACCATGGCGGCAAGCGTTGTTGTCTTGCCATGACCGGTAGCTCCGGTGACCAGGATAATACCCTGATGGTTCTCAAGAATCGGCTCTATCACCGCGGGTAATCCAAGTTGTTCAAGAGTTGGGATTTGTATCGGAATAATACGAAAGACACCACTTATCCCTCTGTTGTGCAGCATGACACTGCCGCGGAAGCGAGCGATGCCTTCGAGTTCGTAGGCAAAATCAATCTGCTGTTCCTGACGCAGTATCTCCTGCTGCGCTGCAGTTAACAGTTCACTGACAACCTTGACAGTATGGTCAGCCGTCAGGACCTGGCTCTTCAAACGGACCAGTTGTCCAAGACGACGCACCATAAAGGGTTCATCAGGTACAATATGTACATCCGATGCCTGCATCTCTACAGCTGCTTTAAATACTTTATCCAGTAAAGCCATGAGCTCTGTTTTCCAAAAGAATTATGCTGCTGATGATGCAGGAAGAATAATTTCTATATTCCTCACATGCACATTGATAAAGTCCCCTGTAAGAATGTCCTTTCCTGTATGATCGGTGACCTTTGCCTCTGTAACCACAACAAAAGAATTGGCCCCATTCATAAAATCAGTCAATCGTGAACCGGGTAACAGGTCGATTTCACCTTCTATTCTGTAAACTCTCGTTAAAATGACAACTTGTGTTCTATTTTTATTCATCTCCATACCTTTAGCTAAAATTCGGAGGCATCAGTAAAACACCTCACACACTTTTTATTTATGGTATTTTTCACCGGCCTTAATGGTATAGGCTCGATAAATCTGCTCCAGGAGAAACAGTCGAACCATATCATGGGTAAATGTCATGGTGGAGAGGGATAGACGATAATCAGCACGATCAAGCACGGCCTGGCTGTGACCCGTGGGACCGCCGATCAAAAAGCTTACCTTCTTTCTCCCCTCCATCTCCCAACGGGAAATAAGATCAGCAAAACCTTCTGAGGTCAGCTGCCTGCCACTGGCATCAAGTGCAACAACCACTGTTGCAGGTGCTGTAGCAGCCAATAAAACAGCCCCCTCCTCCTGCCGTTCCTGCGCCTCGGTCCAACCATTTTTCCTTTTAAACTTAAGAACCGTCAACAAGAGGGAGGTATAATGTTTAATACGTCCGCCATATTCCCTTATTCCCTGTTCCAGATACGAATCTTTGGCTTTGCCAAGCAGGAGAAGTTCAATTTTCATAATCTAACAATGGATTGTCCCCTCTGCCTCCATAAGCTCCTGTAGAATGCGACAGAATTCTTCGTAGGAAATGTCCTGATTAATACCAGGGCAGGACTCACGAATCGTTTTAAAATTATTCTTGTCAGAAAGCATGGATGGATGCAACGGCCACTGGGCGCAGCGCCATGGTCGCCCTTGGTGCACGGTACAACCATTCTCATAAAAAATGCAGTGCCCATCCACAATCTTCATCTGCACCACATTCCCGCTCACACGCCAGTATTTCGCACGCACAGCATCTTCGCCAAGCCCAAGCTCTTCGATCATTCGTTTCTGATCATCCTGGTTTAAAGAGACAGTGGTCTCTCCCTGACAGCAATACCCGCACTGGGTACATTCAAATATATCTTTTAAATCAGCCATTATTATTTTCGTAAGAGTAAAATGAGGTCAGGCATTGCCAACAAAATCCTGATAGATGGAGATATCAATACCGTAGTGGAGAGCTGCCCGCTGCCATTTCAATTCATCCGGCACATCAAAGATGATGGAATCCTCCGCTGGAATCGTCAGCCACCCCTGGGAAATCAATTCCTGTTCAAGCTGTCCCGGGCCCCACCCGGCATAACCAACAATAAAGAGAAACTTTTCAGGACCGCAATGATTGGCAATATCTTTCAGCACCTTATTTTCCCGGGAAAGAAAGATAGAAGGACTAATTTCAAGCTGCTGCTCGGTTGAATAGTCGGATTGGTAAAGTACAAAACCGGCACTCAGCTCCACAGGCCCTCCTCTATACACAGGCATCTGAAATTCAGGAGAAACAGGAAGGTGATGAGAGATCAGTACCTCTTCAAAACTGAGTTCCGGATACGGTTTATTAACAGCCACCCCCATGGCACCCTCATGGCTATGGGCACAGATATAGATGACCTGCTCGGCAAAGCGTGGATCAGGCATCTGAGGGGTGGAGAGGAGAAAAGATCCGGCCAGGGAATCAATCACTCTGTTTTCTTTATATTCCTGCATAGTTGTTCCAAGCTCTATTCAATAAACAGACAATAATCACATACCTCTTTAAGATAGCATTTATAAAACAAAAAGGTCAAGAAATGCTCCAAAGAAAGTATTTCCTGCAACCAGAAAGACAGGCTACAAGATTTTCTCTTTCCTCCAGACTTTATTCTATGTTTTCCTTTGCAATTTTGCTACCCTGTACTAATAGTTAGTACCTTATACCGGCTCGCCGTTCATCACCGGTGTTAGAAATATATAGCATCTTTACAATTTTCACCTGATATCCACCTCGAAACAAGGATCCTTCCATGCCACTCAATAAGCAGATAGACAGGTTACTTCGGGCAGAACACTATGACCCCTTTCAGGTACTGGGCGTTCACTTCTCTACAGAAAACACGACCACTGCAGTCATTCGCTGTTTCCAACCCCACGCAGAGAGTGTCGACCTTCTTATTGACAACAAGCTGCTTCCCATGGAGAAAATTAGGGAAGAAGGGTTGTTTGAATGCAGCATCAACCGAAAAAAAGTTGCTGACAGTGACCTTGACCCCTATAGCTACCAGTACAAAATCACCTATTATGACGGCATTATTCAAACAATAAATGACCCCTATCGTTTCCTCCCGGTGCTAGGCGAAGAGGACCAGTACCTTTTTAACTTTGGCACAAATTACGAACTTTATAAACACATGGGTGCGCAACCGGGGATGTACTCACAGATACAAGGTACTATTTTTCGTGTCTGGGCCCCCTCCGCGACCCGGGTTTCTGTACTTGGTAACTTTAACAGCTGGGATGGGCGGGTTCATGCCATGCGCAGTCTCGGCGGATCTGGTATCTGGGAGCTCTTTATGCCTGGAATCGGGGAAAACGAGCTGTATAAATTTGAAATCAGAACGCAAAAAGGTGACATTCTGGAAAAGTCAGACCCCTTTCAGTTCTGGGGAGAATTTCGCCCCAGAACCGCGTCCATCGTTCGCTACCTTGACCATTATCAATGGCAGGATCAGGAATGGCAAAAGGAGAAACTTGTATGCAATCCTTATGACAAGGCCATGTCTATCTATGAGATGCATCCCGGCTCCTGGCAACGCGACCCTGCCCAGCCGGATCGTTTCCTTACCTTTAAAGAACTCGCCGACTCGCTGATCCCCTATGTAAAAAAACTGGGTTTTACCCATATCGAGCTTATGCCAGTCATGGAACACCCACTGGATGAGTCCTGGGGCTACCAGGTAACTGGTCCATTCAGCATGACAAGCAGATATGGTGTACCGGAAGACTTTATGCTTTTTGTGGACAGATGCCACCAGGAAGGCATTGGGGTGATCCTTGACTGGGTACCCGGACATTTCCCCAAAGATGAATACAGCCTCGCCCGTTTTGACGGCACCGCTCTTTTTGAACACGAAGACCCGAGAAAGGGCGATCATCCCGAATGGGGAACCTTTATATTTAACTACGGACGAAAAGAGGTCAGTAATTTTCTTATCGCCAATGCCTTGTTCTGGATGGACAAATACCACATTGATGGTATGCGTGTGGATGCTGTGGCCTCCATGCTCTATCTTGACTATTCCAGAAATGAAGGCGAATGGATTCCAAACACTTATGGCGGCAGGGAGAATCTCGAAGCCATTGAATTTATCAGACACCTCAACTCAATCATCTATGATCGTTACCCTGGAACCCTGATGATTGCTGAAGAATCAACAAGTTTTTATGGTGTTTCAAAACCTGCCGACGCCGGTGGGCTCGGCTTTGGCTTTAAATGGAATATGGGATGGATGAATGACATCCTGAGCTATTTTGAGACCGATCCAATTTACAGAAAGTACCATCATAATAATCTGACATTCTCTATCATGTATGCCTTTTCAGAGAACTTTATCCTTCCCCTTTCCCATGATGAAGTTGTGCACGGTAAAAAATCCCTTATAGATAAAATGCCGGGCGATCAGTGGCAGAAATTTGCCAACCTGCGACTCCTGCTGCTCACCATGTGGATGCACCCCGGAAAGAAACTACTCTTTATGGGAGGAGAATTCGGCCAGTGGCGTGAATGGAACTGCAAACAGAGCCTGGATTTCCATCTACTGCAAGAGAGCGGTATGCATCTTGATATGCTGCACTTTGTTGAAGACCTGAACAGTGTATATAAAGAAAATGCCAGTCTCTGGGAACAGGATTTTAGTCACGAAGGATTTCAGTGGATGGATTTGGAAGATCGTGAAAATTCCATTATTTCCTATGCCCGCTTTGCCAAAAACAGGGATGACCATCTTGTCTGTCTCTTAAATTTCACCCCTCAGACATTTTATAACTATAAAATGGGGCTGCCAAACAACACTAACTACGAGCAGATTTTCTGTTCTGATCATAGTCGCTTCGGCGGCAGTAATGCCTCAAACAAAACCATCTATAAGGCAGTGGCTGAACCTTATGGACAGGCCCCCTGCCATGCCCAGGTCGTCGTGCCGCCACTGGCTGGAATTGTCTTAAAACCATGTTAGAAAAAATGATTACTTCACCAGGAGACAAGCATGTCCTCACAGCATCCAACCCAATGTACCGGTGACAAGAAGAAACAAGCCCTTACGGAACTCTCAATACTGGTAAAAAGACATCCTGACAAGAGCAGAAAAC
>JAOZKX010000473.1 GCA_029935135.1 Desulfocapsa sp. | reverse complement strand
ACTATTGGCGCCCTCTACTGGAAAGAACTTGCTCCAATGGCCGCTTACATTATTCGATTCTTTATCTGGATCACTCTGCCAATCATCTACATAACTCTTTTTGTCACTAACAAAATTTCTAAAGACAAGGACAGCCCCGGGATCCTGACCAAAAAAGAACTTATTGAAAGTACATTACTGAGTGAGGATGAAGGGGTGATCGATGAGCAGGAATCTGATGTTATTGAAAATGTGCTACTCCTTGATGAGATAAAGGTTAAAGATATCCAGACACCCAGGAGTGTCATGTTTTCCATGGAAGAGCATAGAATCATACAGGATATAGCCGTAAATGAAGAGAAGATATTTCACTTTTCCCGGGTGCCTCTATACGACACCCATTCTGAAAATATCACCGGAATTATCCTAACCAAAAAGATATTTCAACAGATGTTGATTGATGAAACCGCACCGGTAAGCACTATTAAAAAAGAAATCTTTCAAATTAATGAGAACATCCCTGTTTCTAAAGCTCTTGATATGTTTATTAAGAAAAAAGAACATATGTTTCTGGTTGTTGATGGATATGATCAGCCAGAGGGAATAGTCACCCTTGAGGACTGTATCGAGACACTGCTTGGTGTAGAGATTGTTGATGAAAGTGATAGTGTTACTGATATGCGTGAACTTGCAAAAGAACAGATGAAAAAAAAGCGCAAAGAGAAACTTCTGTAACTCAGCCGCTATAGACAGTTCCTCCTTCCCCAGAATACCCTGAGAACAGAAGGAACCGGATTTAGAAACAAAAGTTAATGCCATCCCCAACCTGAAATGCGAAGTGAAGAAATCACTTTTTTTTCAAGGATGCGCTCCTGGGAAATTAAGCCCTGTCATCTCGTCGAACCCAAACATAATATTCAAATTCTGGAGAGCACTTCCTGCCTGCCCTTTAACCAGATTATCAATATGGGAAATAATACGTAAAGTCCCTGTCCGCTCATCGCAAGCGATGGTGAGATTAACAAAATTACTACCCCGAACATGACCAGTAGCACTGGGTGTGTCCAGAACTCTAACGAATGGATTGGATTTATAAAAATCCTTATATACTGAAAGCACTTTTTTCTGATCAACGCCCCGGGGAAGTGTGCCATAGAGGCAAGCTATAATCCCTCGAGTCATGGGGACCACCTGAGGAGTGAAGGTGAGTTGAATATCACTTCCAGCAAGCAAAGACAATTCCCGTTCAACCTCCATCACATGTTGATGACCCGTGAGTCTGTAGCTGTAGGAACTATCATAGGCTTCAGGATAATGAAAACCTGGCTTGGGTTTTTTCCCGCCGCCGCTTATCCCTGTTTTACAATCACATATAATATTCCCTGTTTCCATCACTCCGGCCTCTGCCGCAGGGGCTAAACCAAGAATACAGGCAACAGCATAACAGCCCGGATTCCCCACCACAGTTGCCTTGGCAATTTCTTCACGATGCAGCTCAACCAACCCATAGACAGACTCGTTCAACAATTCTGGCGCGTTATGGTTTGTATCTATGCCAAGGCGCGTGGCATAATCTTCATATAATGCTGTAGAATTAAATCGAAAGTCTCCTGAATAGTCAAGCACCTTCCGTCCCTCTGCAACTTCTGCAGGGGCGAGTTTCATACCAATCCCATCTGGAGTCGAATAAACAACCACATCTGCATCAACATCAGCCTCCGGATCATCTGCTGAATAAACCATCTCGTCGCAGAGGCCAGCAAGATGGGGCCAGAAATGAGAAATAGGCTTACCGGTTTCCGTTGCAGCAATAAGAACACCAATCTCAATTTCAGGATGACGCATCATCAGTTCTATCAGTCCAACACCACCATATCCTGTGGCGCCGACGAGTTTGACTTTTACCATTTCCTTTCTCCTTACAAGCTACTGTATTTATTTTTCGGAATGTACTGAAATGACGGTTCTCTCATCCGCCCCCTCCGGCAGTGTGCTGTTTTCACACAACCTTAGTCATTGTTTTAGAA
>JAOZKX010000113.1:4369-6864 GCA_029935135.1 Desulfocapsa sp. | reverse complement strand
ACCAGAGAAAATAAAGATATTGATCTCCTTGTTCGTTTGTGTCTGGATGACAGGAAAACCCTTCGTTTGCTGCAGCGACTTCTCTATGAGATCGATGAGGCAAAACGCTGGGAGACGGCCTGGATTATTGGTCAAGTATGTGCACGAGTCGCGACTCGGATGCCGGGTCAGGTTTCTGAACTCTTACATCGATTGTTTGAAGCGTGCTCTGATTCTGCAGCAGCTCCCTGGGGTATGATTGAGACCATTGGTGAGATAATTGCTGCAAGGCCCGATATCTTCGGGGCGTTTAACAGGCATTTGTTGAATTATATGGGAGATGAGTCCACTCAGGTTCAGGTGGTTTGGGCGCTTTCGCAAATTGCGGCAACCCGTCCAGATCTTATTCGGGAAACACCATTTTTTAATCTGTTCCATTTCCTAAAACATCCAAATCCTGCAATGCGTGGACTGGTGGCACAACTGCTTGGCCGTATCCGGGCAACGGAAGTGACCATGCAGCTTACGGAACTTAGTAGTGATGACGCACAGTTGATCATCTGGGAACGGGGAAAGGCAATAGAATACAGAGTATCAGAGCTGGTAAAAACAGCCCTTGCTCAGATTAACGAGGGAGATAAATAGGATGATAAATACGATACAGCCCATAGAAAATATACAAAAGAGTGGTAAAGAAAAAGAGAAAGAACGACCCAGTGATCCCATCAAGGCAGAATTTGAGGATGGAAAAACATTCCTTAAGGAAAAAGATTATGCCCAGGCCATATTGACTTTTCATAACACCTTGAAGGCCTGGGAAGAAAAGAATGATCAGGATGGAATTGCCAATGCCTGTAATCAACTGGGAATCGTCTGTCTGGAAAAAGAAGAGTATAATAAGGCCCTTGAACACTTTCAGCGCGCCTGGAAAATATGCGAGCGTTTTGATGATCCCATGAGTCTGCTTGCTCTCTCAAACCAGATTGTATGCGTTCATCGGGGCTTAAATGAGTTTGATAAGGCCTTGTCTCTCTGTCTTGATATGATTGATACCCATAACCTGAACAGTAACCCCCAGGGCACTGTGGAAGTATTGGAAACCATGGCTGATATCTATCTTGCCAAGGATGATAAGAAGAATGCGGCCGATTGTTATCGGACAATGTCTTCAATCCATTCTAATTTCGACCATAAAACCACAGCGGGCAAGTTACAGGAAAAAGCGGCTGCTTTGGATGCTTCCTGAGGGCGGTTTCTGAGAGATGTTTACCGGAATCGTAGCAGGGAAGGGGCGATTGCTTGCCAGGCGCAGTAGTGGTGGAGGGCTGGCCTTTGATCTGGAAGCTGATTTTGAGCTGACAGATCCTGAAGAGGGTGAGTCCATTGCCATAAATGGTGTCTGTCTTACCGCCTATAACATAAGTGGACGAAAGTTCACCGTCGATGTTTCTCCTGAAACGCTTTCCCGGACCACCCTTGGTAAACTCAGTTCCGGCGGAAGTGTAAATATGGAACGAGCCCTGCAACTCTCCGATCGACTTGGCGGACATATTGTCTCCGGGCATGTCGACTGTGTGGCAACGGTTCGCAACCGTCAGGCCAATGGTGATTTTACCCTGTTCTCTTTTTTATTTCCGCGTGAATTTAGTCGCTATGTGATCGAAAAAGGGTCTGTTACCATTAATGGTGTGAGTCTTACGGTAAATAGTTGTACGGAGGAGACATTTGATGTCTCTATTATCCCACATACACTGGAGCTCACCACCCTTGGCTTACTGAAACGGGGAAGTGAAGTAAATATCGAAGTTGATATCATAGGAAAGTATGTCGAAAAGATGCTTCAGCCAGGAAATTCAGGTGTTGGAGAAACTGGTAGTGGAAAGGGAATAAACCCCGCCTTTCTGGCGGAAAATGGGTTTGTTTAGTATATTGTCGGTTTGCAAGGATTGAGATAACGCTTTGACACCATAAGGCTCAGGTCTGATAGGTGATTATAATAAAAAATAGAGAAGGCGACAGTCCATTAATTTAATAGAAACGGGTCAATAATCATGGCAGTAAGTTCAATAGAAGAATGCGTAGAAGATATTAAAAACGGCAAGATGGTCATTCTGGTTGATGACGAGGACCGTGAGAATGAAGGTGATCTCTGTATGGCCGCTTCTGCCATAACTCCGGAAGCTGTTAATTTTATGGCTACCCATGGCAGAGGACTTATCTGTCTGACCCTGAGTCCTGAGTTGATAGATAAACTGGAACTGCCCATGATGGTTTCTGATAACAAGTCCCCCTACGGTACGGGTTTTACCATCAGTATTGAAGCCACCACTGGAGTGACCACAGGGATATCAGCAGCAGACAGGGCCCGGACTATAGAGGCCGCTGTAGCACCCGATGCCAAACCCACTGACATTATCAGCCCCGGACATATCTTTCCCCTTCGTGCTCGTAAAGGCGGGGTGCTTGTTCGTCTTGGGCAGACCGAGGGGTCTGTTGATCTTGCCCGTCTTGCAGGA
>JAOZKX010000113.1:0-4359 GCA_029935135.1 Desulfocapsa sp. | reverse complement strand
GGACTCACCACCGCTGGTGTTATCTGTGAGATTATGAAAGAAGATGGAACCATGGCAAGAATGCCTGACCTGGAAGGATTTGCCAAAGAGCATGATCTGAAAATATGTACCATCGCTGATCTTGTTGCCTATCGTTTACGCGAGGATATTCTTGTCCATCGTGCTGCAGAGGCCAGAATCCCGACAGAACATGCAGGTGAGTTTAAGGCGATTGTCTATAAGAATGATGTCGATGATTTTGAGCATCTGGCCTTTGTTAAAGGTGAAATTGATTCTGAGAAAAAGGTTTTGGTACGGGTGCATTCTGAGTGTTTGACCGGTGATGTGTTTGGTTCGGCCCGCTGTGATTGTGGTGACCAGCTGCATGCAGCCATGCGGATGATTGAGCAGGAAGGGACCGGGATCGTACTTTATATGCGTCAGGAAGGGCGTGGTATTGGTCTTGTTAACAAGCTAAAGGCGTACACCCTGCAGGATGAAGGAATGGATACTGTTGAGGCCAACCATAAGCTCGGTTTTAAAGCAGATCTTCGTGATTATGGCATCGGGGCCCAGATTTTAAGGGATCTTGGAGTGAGAAAGATGAGTCTTTTGACCAATAATCCGAAGAAAATAATTGGTCTTGAGGGTTATGGCATAGAGGTTGTGGATCGCTTCCCCATAGAGATGGCTGCAAGTGCCGAGAATAAAGAGTATCTCCAGTGCAAACGAGATCGTATGGGTCACTTGATTGAAGTGGATGATGAATAATAAATCAGGAAGAATGGTAGAATATACATAAGGACATTGAAGAATATGGCAAATTTTATTGAAGGTAATCTTAAGGCTGATGGAAAAAAGTTTGGGATTATTGTTGCACGCTTTAACTCATTTATTTGCGAGAAACTGCTCGAGGGAGCACTGGACAGTCTCATTCGTTCCGGTGCAGAAGAAAATGATATTGATGTGGTTCGGGTTCCCGGTGCATTTGAGATTCCACTTATCGCCAAGAAAATGACAGCTTCCCAGAAGTATGATGCTGTTATCTGTCTTGGCGTGGTTATTCGAGGGGCTACACCGCATTTTGATGTGGTTGTCAGTGAAGTGTCCAAGGGAACTGCCCAGGTTGGTCTTGAATCAGGTGTACCGGTACTTTTTGGTGTACTCACCACAGAAACTATTGAGCAGGCCATTGAACGCTCCGGAACAAAAGCCGGTAATAAAGGTGCAGAAGTGGCCGTCGCCGCCATTGAAATGGCCAACTTGATGGGAAGTTTTACTTAAAATTTATGGGTACACGTCGAAATGCACGAGAAGCTGCCCTGCAGTTTCTTTTTCAAAATGATTTTTTAGAAGCAGCTGCAGAAGTGTCAATGGATCTGGAGCAGCAGTTTGCTGATTTCTGCAGTCTGTATGATGTGCAGAAGAAGGCGCGTTCTTATGCTGTAAAATTGTTGCAGGGCATTGCAGAAAACCATGAACGGGTGGATGCTTTGATTCGTGAACATGCGAGTAACTGGCGCCTGGAACGGATCGACACAACGGATAGGAACATATTACGCATTGCCACCTTTGAGATGGCATTTTTGGAGGATGTTCCGGCTGAAGTTGCTATTAATGAAGCGGTGGAGATTGGCAAACGGTTCGGCTCGGATGAATCCCCCGCCTTTATAAATGGTGTGCTGGATAGCGTGAAGGGGAAGTTGACTGCTTCCGAGAGTTCGCCCCTTCCCTGACTTCTCTCTTTACCTGCCTCATTGTTGTTTGTGGTTCCATATGAAACATCCGTTTCATATGGCGGTCACTCTTCCAAGTTTTCTCTTGTCATCTTGCTTTTTAAGACCAATCGGATTACATCATCTGTCTGAAAGATGCAAAATGATTCCGTCCTGTTTTCCATATCCTTACTACTATACAGAGGCAGCAATAAGAGCATGGCACAAGACAGCAATAAAAATCGACCAGGTCTCAAACAAGAGGCTGTAGCGGTTCTTGGTATTTTTGTTTCCCTCTTTCTCTTTCTCAGTCTTGTTTCTGCCACACTGTATGGTGATGTGAACTGGGGTGGTGAGATGGGTACACTGGTGGCTCAGGTATTATTTGGTTTCACCGGTTGGGGGGCGTTTCTTCTTGCTTCTTTGCTTATGCTTCTCTCTTTTCTCTTTTTCAGCCCCAGAATGTCATTTGAGCGATTGCCCCAGATAACCGGAGGCCTCACCGGGGCAATTATTGCTGCCTGTGGACTTTTGTCATCCCTCTCCCTTCATGCTGTTGCTTCAATTGAAAGTGGTGGCTTTTTAGGGAAAACTGTTTTTACCATCATGGAGTCTCTTGTCGGAGGCCCGGGTACTGTTCTCTTTTTATTGTTACTCTTCCTTGTCTCTATCATGCTTTCAACTCAATTTTCCCCCTATCAACTTGCCACTTTTTTATGGCGAATGATAAAAAAGGGCTGTGTGGGGGTGAAAAATCTCTTTATCTCAGGTAACAGGAAAAGGGTGGCAAAAAAGGAGATACTGAAAAAAGAAAAGGGAGTCGGAAAGGGTGAAAGACAGACGCTTAAAAAACTAAAAGGGACGAACGCACAAAAGCCATCTGAACCTTCTGTATCTATTCCTGTGATGAAGGAAACGATTCAAGAGCCAACTGATGATAAAGAGGATGACTTTACAGCACAGCCTGTAGCTCGTGGAGACTGGCAGATTCCTCCACTGAGGCTCCTTGAGAAACACGGTCAACAGCATGATGAGGTGGATAAAGAAATCTATTATCAGGTTTCCAAGCAACTGGAACAGAAACTAAAGAATTTTGGAGTGTCAGGTAAGGTCGTTGGTATTTCTCCTGGACCTGTTGTTACTACTTATGAATATGCCCCGGCAGCAGGAGTGAAAATCAATAAAATTGCCGGATTGGCTGACGACCTGGCCCTGGGACTTAAGGTTCCTTCGGTACGAGTTGTGGGCTCTGTACCCGGGAAAGCGGCATTGGGTATAGAGATTCCAAATGTAGATCGTTCCGTTGTCTATATCCGTGATCTGCTGAGTTCTGAGAAATTCAGAGCAAGCGACCATAAATTAACCATCGCCCTTGGTCTTGATGTTGTTGGTAATCCGGCATTGGCAAATTTAGCTAAAATGCCACATCTCCTTATTGCCGGTGCTACCGGGGCAGGGAAGAGTGTTGCTATCAATACGATCATTGCCTCCCTGCTCTTTAACGCCACACCGGAAGAGGTTCGGTTGTTAATGGTTGATCCCAAGCGGATTGAACTTTCCGGCTACGAAGGGATTCCCCATCTTCTCCATCCGGTTGTCGTGGAACCAAAGCTTGCTTCGCGCGCCCTTATGTGGGCAGTTCGAGAGATGGAACGGCGTTATAAATTGTTGGAAGAGATGAAGGTGAAGAGTTTTGACTCCTACAATGAAGTGTCGGAGGAAAAACTTCCCTTTATCGTCATTATTGTGGATGAGCTTGCAGATCTTATGATGGTAGCATCAAAAGATGTGGAGGCCTCCATTGCACGCCTGGCTCAAATGGCCCGGGCGGCAGGTATGCATTTGATTCTTGCCACTCAACGTCCCTCTGTAGATGTACTTACCGGTCTTATCAAGGCGAATTTTCCCACCCGCATCTCCTTTAAGGTATCTTCCAAAATCGATTCCAGAACCATTCTTGATACTTCAGGGGCCGAACATCTTCTAGGCATGGGTGATATGCTTTTTCTGGCTAATGGTGCTCCAAGCCTGCAGAGAATCCATGGTGCGTATATCAGTGAGGCCGAAACGGAAGCGATAATCACATTCTTAAAAGATCAGGGCAAGGTCAACTATGATGATTCGGTGACTGCTGTGATGGAGGAAGAAGAAAGCGGTGATGCGGCCGAAGGCGGTGAAGAGCATGATGAACGCTACGATGAAGCGGTGGCCATCGTCTGTGAGTCTGGGCAGGCGTCGATATCCATGGTGCAGCGACGCTTGCGTGTCGGGTATAATCGGGCGGCGAGGATGGTTGAAATGATGGAAAAAGAAGGTGTGGTCGGGCCAGCGGATGGTGCAAAGCCGAGGGAAGTATTGGCTCGTACAGATTATAGCTGACACCACTTTAGATCACGGTTGAATTTTCTTGACAATTATATGGCAACCATTTATAAATTGAGTCTCGTGAAAAATGAGTGATGGTTCATTTATTAATATCTTTTTCCCATTAGAATCTAACTTGTTGAAATAGAATGTTTTTGCGTTAGTTGAGGCGGTGTGCGAAAGCCTGACTTTTTCGTGCTGTTTCTTTAAAATAGCGGTTAATAGTTGGCTCGGTCGGTTCCGGGCCGCAAAATGTAAAATAAACTGAGGAGGTAGTTTAATGCCAAGTTATGTAGATCCT
>JAOZKX010000112.1 GCA_029935135.1 Desulfocapsa sp. | reverse complement strand
TAGGGAATTGATGGTGAGATCACGGCGCTGTGCATCTTCATCCAGGCTGCCGAAGGTGTTGTTGGGTGCAAGGACGGCTTCTGGACCGTCAATATCAAACTCACTTAAAGAACGAAGGGTTGAGACTTCAATCTCCTTACCATGGAAAAAGACCTGTACCAGGCGAAAGCGTTTACCGATAGTCCGGCTGTTACGAAACAATTTACGAATCTGTCCGGGACGGGCATCAGTGGAGATATCAAAATCTTTTGGACTCTTTCCCAGGTAGAGATCACGAACCCCACCGCCTACCAGAAACCCTGCAAAGCCATTGTCACGCAATGTTCGCAGTACTTTCAAGGCATCTTTGTCTATCATCTGCTGACGAATGGGATGTTCATCATCAGTGATAATGAGAGGCTCACTGGAAATAGTCATGGGTAAATTTGGAGAATCAGGAAGCCTGAGGAGTGAAACCCTTGCCTTCTTTGTAGACTGATTCAGCCTGGCTGACGAATTGTTTGAAAATTTCAGCCACCGGTAGGATCTTGTCCATTTTGTAGGTGTTTGCTCCGGAGAAGAAGAGCCCTTCATCAATCTTGCCATCACGGGCAGCCATCAGTCGTTCACTGATACAGTAGTGATGGTCACATTTTTTCAGACATTTCCATTCGCATGTTTTTGCTTTTTCGATTGTTCCTTTTGCCAGGGAGCTGACAAAGTTTGTATTAATAGCACGTCCAGGCATACCGACCGGCGACGAGGTGAGGACAATATCCTCTTTTTTCGCATCTAGAAAGGCTTGCTTGAAGTTGTCGTCCACATCACACTCTTCACTTAAGACAAAACGGGAGGCAATCTGTATCCCGTCCGCACCATATTTGTCCATCATTTCAGCCATTTCATAGCCGTTGGTTATCCCACCGGCAGCAATAAGTGGTACCTTGGTAATGACATCACGAATGGGAGGAAAGATTTCCCGTAATGGTTGATCGGTTCCTAGATGTCCACCAGCTTCACAAGCTTCCACAATAATGGCTGCGGCACCAAGTCTCTCGGCAAGTTTGGCTATGCCCGGTGAGGAGACAATCATAACAATGGGGACATTATGTTCCCGGCCGATCTTAAAAATATCCCTGGAAAAACCGGCACCGGTGATGATCATATCGATTCCGGCATCAATGGAGACCATTACCAGGTTATAAAAATCCTTCATGGCGTACATAATATTAACGGCCACGATGCCATCGGTCATTGACTTGGCCTTTAGAATATCTTTTCGCAGTTCTTCACCGGGGAGGCCAGATCCACCTATCACGCCAATGCCTCCACATTCGGCAACGGGTGCAGAAAGTGCGGCGGTGGAAACGCGGATGGACATACCACCCTGAATAAGTGGAATGGGGGCGGTAAAATCTGCAATTTTTAACTCAGGTAATTTCATTATACTTTATGACTCCTAATGGATTTTTCTATCCTGCCATTGAGAAAATTATGGTTATTTTTAAGAGATATTATCAAGGCAGACACAGATAATGCCTTGCTTGCCATTAATTGTCAAGCAGTGATACGGATAAGGGGGCAGGCTGGTGTACATTATCCCTTTTATGGAGTTAACTGAAAGGGCAAAGTACCACAGAAGTCTTGATTTTTACACACTTTACTCGCATATACTTGACATTTTCCTAATTTTGCGTTTAATTTCATTCTTTTTTGGATAAAAAACGATTCAGTTCTATTGTGGAGAAACAGTGACAAAACTCAAAGCCCTGAATGGCTTTAAAGATATAGTACCCGGTGAAGTCGAACTGTGGCAGCGTGTGGAGGCAAAAGCACGGGATATTTTCTCACGCTTTAACTTTTCCGAGATTCGTATGCCCATTCTGGAAAAGACAGAACTTTTTGCCCGTTCCATTGGTGAAGCCACTGATATTGTTGAAAAAGAGATGTACACCTTTGTCGACAAACAGATCACCATGCGTCCCGAAGCCACGGCCTCTCTTCTGCGTGCCTATATTCAGCATGGATTGCATGTGCAAAAGCCAGTGCAGCGACTTTTTACCATCGGTCCCATGTTTCGCCATGAACGGCCGCAAAAGGGGCGTCTGCGTCAATTTCACCAGATGGATGTGGAGGTTCTGGGGGCTGCTAACCCCCGGGTTGATGCTGAGTTAATGGCAATGGGGGCCATGTTGTTGCAGGACTTAGGGGTAAGTGTGAGTCTGGAAATGAACTCCCTTGGCTGCCCCGACTGTCGTCCTGTCTTTCGTAAGGTGTTGCTGGATTTTATTGAAGAGCGCTATGAGGCACTGTGTGATGACTGCAAGCGACGCAGCACCAGTAATCCACTGCGGGTGCTGGACTGTAAAAATCCCGCCTGCCGCGAGCAGGTTACAGAAGCACCATCTATCCAGGACCACCTCTGCGATGGCTGCAGTGAACACTTTACTGCGGTACAGGAATCTCTGCAGCAGCTTGGTGTTGATTATAGCCTGAATAAATTTATGGTTCGCGGTCTGGACTATTACAGTCGCACAACTTTTGAATTCATCACAACAGATCTTGGTGCCCAGGCGGCAGTGGGTGCCGGTGGTCGCTATGATGGGCTTGTGGAACAGCTTGGCGGTCCAAAGAATGTACCGGGAATTGGTTTTGCTCTGGGTATAGAACGACTGGTCCTTCTCCTGCAGCAGCAGGAAGAGGAGATGGAAAAAAATACGATTGATCTTTTTGTCGTCGGTCTGGGGGAAAAGGCCTCCCAATATGCCTTCCCGCTGGTACACAGCCTGCGTAAAAATGGATTGCAGACGGCCATGGACCATGAAGGCCGCAGCCTGAAGAGCCAGATGAAACAGGCCAATAAAGCCGGTGCCAGGTATGCCCTGATTATTGGTGAGAATGAGCTGGAACAGGGGCAGGCAGTGTTGAGAAATATGGAGAGCCAGGAGCAGCAGGATGTGGCTATCGGCTCAGATATTGATGGAATCAGTAATTTGCTGGTAGAAAAAATATAATATAAACACTATTTTTTATTAAAATTATAACATACGGAATGTAACGGTTCTGCATCACTGCGGGGCAATTATAAAAGACAATATGGAAGCGATGGGTTCATTACGCAGGACACACTCCTGCAACGATTTGACAAGTGCTGATATCGGCAAAGAAGTAATCCTTATGGGCTGGGTTCTGCGCAGACGGGATCATGGCGGCGTTATTTTTATTGATCTGCGTGACCGGCACGGACTTACTCAGATCGTTTTTAATCCGGAGGTCAATCCGGAAGTACACGATAAGGCCCATTCCCTTCGCAGCGAATGGGTTATTGCCATTCGAGGAAAGGTAGAGGCCCGTCTGGAAGGTATGGCAAATGCCAAACTGGCAACGGGTGAGATAGAGGTCTTTATTGATGAACTGCGCATCCTGAATACCGCTGAAACTCCTCCCTTCCCCCTTGATGAGGAGAGTGAAATCTCAGACAATATTCGTCTTCAGTATCGCTATATGGATCTCAGGCGTCCTGAAATGGCAGCGAAACTCCTCCAGCGCCATAAGGCGGTACAGTCTATCCGTACCTATCTGAATGAGAATGAATTTTTAGAAGTTGAAACTCCCATGCTCACCCGTTCCACTCCGGAAGGGGCGCGTGATTATCTGGTGCCAAGCCGTGTAAATGCCGGGAAATTTTATGCCCTTCCCCAGTCACCTCAGCTCTTTAAACAGCTGTTGATGATAGCCGGGATGGATCGCTACTATCAGATCGTTAAATGTTTCCGTGACGAAGATCTGCGTGCAGATCGTCAGCCCGAGTTTACCCAGATCGATATGGAGCTCTCCTTTATGGATGAGGAGCAGATTATTCAGATCACTGAGGGGATGATTGCCAAGCTCTTTAAGGATACCCTTGATCTCGATGTGGCTCCTCCTTTTCATCGTATCAGTTATGATGAAGCGATGGATCGTTTTGGTACAGATCGTCCTGACACCCGTTTTGGTTTTGAGCTGGTAGACCTGACAGAGATAGCAAAAACATGTTCCTTTAAGGTCTTTCGTTCCATAGCCGATGGTGACGGTACGGTGCGGGCTATTAATGCCAAAGGCTGTGCATCATTTTCCAGAAAAGATCTGGATGTGCTCACCGAATATGTTGCGCAGTTTGGTGCCAAGGGCCTCGCCTGGGTGAAGATGAAGGCAGATGGTGAATGGCAGTCGCCCATCGCCAAGTTTTTCAGTGACGAGGAACGGGCGGCCATGACAAAGGCACTGGATGCTGAAGAGGGGGATCTGCTCTTCTTTGGTGCCGATAAACCGTCCGTTGTCTTTCCGGTACTGGGTGAATTGCGGGTTGAACTGGCCAGACGCTTGGATCTGTTGGATAAGAAGAATTTTAATTTTGTCTGGGTCACCGATTTTCCTCTGGTTGAATATGATGAAAACAGAAAACGCTTTCAGGCACTTCACCATCCTTTTACGGCACCTAAAGAAGAGGATCTGGATAAGCTGGAAAGTGACCCGGCGTCTGTATACAGTCAGGCCTATGACCTGGTGCTGAATGGAACAGAGATTGGCGGCGGTTCCATCCGTATCCATCAACGCGATATTCAGTCTCGTGTTCTGAAAACACTTGGTATCAGCGCTGAAGAGGCAAATAATAAATTTGGATTCCTCCTGCGCGCCTTGGAGCTTGGTGCACCTCCCCATGGCGGATTGGCATTTGGGCTTGATCGGCTTCTAATGATCATTACAGGTAGTGATTCCATTCGTGATGTTATTGCCTTTCCCAAAACACAACGGGCAACCTGTCCGCTCACCGAGGCACCGGCAGGAGTGGATAGAAAACAGCTTACAGAGTTGTATCTGCGACCAGATTGGAAAGAAGAGACAGGTAACTCCTGATTGTATTGATAAAAGTAGTCACTGCCTGTGGGTGGTGACTGCTTTTTTTTGATATTTTTCAGGGTAATAATTATTATTTGTAGTCTTATGAGAATCGTATATTTTCGCCAGCTGTTATTTTTCTGCAGGCAAATCACTCCTTCGTTATTACTCAGTCTGCTCTATATTTTTTCTCCTTCTCTGCTCCAGGCCACTGTTCCTCTCCAGGTTGAAGTTGTAGGGATAGAGGATCCACTGTGGCAAAATGCCATGAATTTTCTGGATATTGAAAAAAAGAAAGATGAAGAAGCACTCAGCATTCGCTGGATCAAAAGACTGCACCAGGAGGCACCTGATCAGATTCGGCAGGCGCTGCAGCCCTATGGGTACTATTCTCCTGTTATCAAAGATACGCTGACAGAAGTTGACGGTAATTGGGTCGCTAGCTATAGCATTGATAAGGGGCCGACAGTTGCGATAGTGACGCGGGATATTCAATGGCAGGGTGAGGGGGCCAGGAGAGATGTTTTTCAAGAGCATCTGGATAGGCACCTGGAAAATGCCAGCGGAACCCTGGTTCATTCAGAATATGAATCAACCAAAAGTGAGTTTCTGAATCTGGCACTTTCAGCAGGCTATCCAAAGGCAAAAATATTAAAGAGTGAAGTCCTGGTGGATACCGAGAAAAACAGTGCTGAGATAACTATGCTGCTGGATACCGGCCCCCGTTATTATTTTGGAGACATCTCTTTTAAACAGGACTTTCTCACCACTGATCTGCTTGAATATTATATCACCATACAGCCTGGTGAACTCTACTCACACGAGGCCTTGCTGGCATTTCAGCAAAACCTTATTGGCAGCAATTATGCCCAGGAAGTGACCATTAAGCCGCTTTTTAATGAGGTAGCAGAGAATAAAGTACCACTCAATGTTCTTATGAAACCCATTCCTCCGCACAGGTTTGCCTTTGGCTTTGGATATGAAACGGATATCGGTATCCGGGGGTCGGCACGCTGGACGGATAGACTTATTAACCGCCATGGCCACCATTCTGATCTGTACCTGCAACTCGCTCAAAAAGAGCGGGAACTGAAAGGACAATACTCAATACCTGTGGTTAATCGTCTCACGGATAGCTGGGTGTCGACAGTCAGTTACGAGTACGAGGAAAATCCCACAACCATAAGTGATACTTTTGAGCTGGAAACAGCCTTTGCCAGAAGGGATATTGAGGACACATATCTCTATAAAGTCTTTGTTTTGCGTTCCATCGAGAATTTTACGGTGGATACAGAGCCTGCAGAGTCAACAGAATTACTGATTTTTGGTGGAACAGTGCGCTTCTCCGATATGGAGGAGGAGGCTTATCCGCAATTTGGATACTATGCATTTGCAGATCTTCGAGGGGCGGAAGAGGCACTTATTTCCGACACCAGTTTTACCCGTCTGCACCTGAAAGGAAAATATCTGCTGGGACTGGGAGAGAGTGGAAGAATTGATACACGGTTCGAGTTGGGCGGCGCCTGGGTGGATAACTTTGATGTGTACCCTCCGTCTCTTCGGTTTTTTGCAGGTGGTGACAGTTCGGTGCGTGGCTATTCCTATGAGTCTTTGGGGCCTGTCAATGAGGAGGGAGTTGTAGTCGGCGGAAAAAATATTGTTACCGGAAGTTTTGAATATGATCATCGGCTGGCAAAATCATGGGTTGTGACCTCTTTTGTGGATGCGGGGAATGCCTACAATGATGAAATAGACAAGGTCTATGTGGGAGCTGGCTTTGGCTTTCGCTGGTTGGCACCATTTGGTTCTCTGCGAGTGGATTTTGCATGGCCGGTGAGTGAGCAGCCGGATGCGGGTGATATACGATTCCATATCGGTTTTGGAGCGACTTTATGAAAAAGTGGTTAAAACGAATATCCTTGGGTTCTTTCTGTCTGCTGCTCTGTCTGTTTGCAGGGGGATGGTTTCTCCTTGGCACACAACGCGGTACAGATTTTATCGTGTCGCAAC
>JAOZKX010000111.1 GCA_029935135.1 Desulfocapsa sp. | reverse complement strand
TTCAATCCCAAGAACCTGGGCTTTTAACGCCTTCAACGGGTTCTCTTGTTCACTTTCTTTGGCAGGTTCGGCGGCCACTGCATTTGCAGTTAATGCTTCCTCACCAGCCTGAGAGGTCCTTTCGCTGATCTTTACCTTTAACTGGTCAAATCGCTTAACATCTTGCATGAGAAGCTGTTTCTTCTCTTCGCCACTCATGGTATCTTCAGAAGAAACAAGTTTTTCCAGATGATGATAGAATTGGAGGAGGACTTTAATTGCATCAGGGTGAGCATTTGCCCTTTCCTTGTAGATATACTTCCCAATCTTATCCAGTCCCTGAATATAGACTTTCTTAACTTTGTCCCCAGCCCAGATATCATTCAAGTCAAGAAGTTCATCACTAAGTTGCTGAAGAATATCATCGTTTATCTCCCAGTCTATTGAGAGTATAATCGTTTTCAGCCGCGCAATGGGAGATTCTTCATCACCGCCAAATTCAAACAGGTCAATAGAATCTGAGGAGAAGGAATCGTCCATGCCAGCGGTCAGATCATCATATTGATTTTCACTATGCTGTGTCACCGTTCATTTCCCTAGAGTAATTTTTTCTGGATAGAAACAACTGTTGACGATATAATTTTCTTCAACGTTGCTGCAACATTGTACCCGGTAATTGCACTCGCTTCAAGATCCGGTACTTTCAATCTGCTATTCAAATCTTTCCGTAAAAGTTCTGTGGGCAAAATTGGCACACCGTGATCCTTCAGATCCACTTTGTTGTATTGAATAACCAATGGTATCTTAAAAATCGACTCTTTATAGGCCTGTAAATTTTCATGCAGCTGGTTTAGAGAACGAATATTTTTCTCTCTTTGCTTCTCCATGGCATCTGCCACAAAAACAACTCCATCTACCCCTTTTAAAACAAGCTTACGGGTGGCATTATATTTCACCTGTCCGGGAACTGTATACAGCTGAATTTTAATGTCATATCCCTTAATTTTTCCCATATCAAAAGGAAGAAAATCAAAGAACAAAGTCCGGTCACCGTGGGTTTTTAAACTGACCATTTCAGATTGAATCTGATCACGGAATTTCCGGTTTACATATTCCAGGTTTGTCGTTTTCCCACAGCGCCCAGGGCCATAATAAACAATCTTAACCTGTACGACCTTGTCTTTTAAGTTGATAAAACTCAATTCGTCACCCCTCAGTAACTTTTTCTTGTTTCAAGGAAACAATGTAAAACGATGCGATCAACTGTTACTCGCTTCCCAAACAATACGAATTTGCTCTATCGCCTCAACCACATTCAGCCTGAGAAAGCCCAGGGAGATTTCCTTCCCAAACATGGAGATCAGAAGTAACTCATCATCAATCTTACTGAAATGAATATTGGATTCCTGTCCCTTATGAAAAAGCAGGGAGAATTCAGCTTCCCCCACGAGCTTTGCCATTGCATCTACCGTTGCAAAGTTACCAGCCGCAAGGGCAGCAAATGAATAGACATCGTACTTACTTTCACCATTATCTT
This sequence comes from Desulfocapsa sp., assembly GCA_029935135.1. Classification (GTDB taxonomy): domain Bacteria; phylum Desulfobacterota; class Desulfobulbia; order Desulfobulbales; family Desulfocapsaceae; genus Desulfocapsa. The sequence goes on along the minus strand of JAOZKX010000111.1, from coordinate 5,358 downwards.
TAGCCGTGATAATATTTCCTGCCATATCGATAATAATAACACAGTCGACACCAAGTTTTATTAATTTATCAGACAAAATCGTATCGATCTGCTCAAGCTGTTCCTGACTGACGATCCCATAATTCATGCCAAATACCTCTTTCCTTAATTATGAACCATTACTGAGGGGTTCTTTCTGATTCTACCTGTACTGTAGCCACAGTAACAAAAAAACATTTGCAAACAAACTCGTAAGTTTTTCAAATCAGACAAGAAATATGTGCTGACCCAAAAAGTGTACCATCTGAGAGCTGCTATTTAATAAACAATTCGGAATTAGTATACGACAGATTTTTTATGATATGAAGTTGTTTTTTATATTTTTCTTAAAAAAATCACAACCATATAACAAGCATTCACAAAACCAAACGCCACAAATCATTAACATACCGTTTTTACGAACCAAATCAACTGTTGGCAAATTGTTAACTTTTTTATCATACCCATAGCCCTACTGACTCAAACGCATCCACATCCACCAAACCTAAATCTGTCATCTTCAGGTGAGGAATAACAGGAAGAGCAAGAAAACTCATAAGCATAAACGGATCAGCAACCTGTCCACCAAGCTCACTTGCCGCTCCCAAAAGAACAGAAAACGCTCCAGCAACCTCCTGGGCAGGTGCCGTAGACATTAGACCGGCAACCTGCAGCGGAAGAGAGGCCATGACTCTTCCCTCAGCCACGACAGCCAAACCACCACCAAACCCAGCAACTGTTCTGACTGCAAGTTCCATATCTTTGTCATCTGCGCCAATCACGATAATGTTATGAGAATCATGGGCTACTGATGAGGCCAACGCCCCTCTTTGCAGACCAACCCCCCTTACAAAACCCAACCCTATATTCCCCGTTGCTCTATGCCGTTCAATCACAGCAATCTTAAGGAGATCTCTCGTACAGTCAGCAACCGCCTCATCACCCTTGATGGTAAGAGCCACTTTCAATGAATCTGTAACCAGTTGATCTTTTTGAACTCCGATAACCCTGCCAGTTTCTCCCTCCGCCGGAATCCGGAAAGAAAGATTTTGGAGATCAACATGGACAGAATGGAATACCTGGGGGAACTTTTCCAATAGAGCAGCTTTTTGTTTTCTTGTGGTCAGCTGGCCTTTTTCCACTTGTCGCCCGGAAGAAAAAACCATCCTCGGCCGGATATCAGACAGTTCGTCAAACAAAACCAGATCAGCACGATAGCCTGGTGCCACCGCCCCTCTGTCTGACAACAAAAAGCAATCGGACACATTAATTGTGACCATTTGGATGGCAGTGATCGGATCCAGCCCAAGACTTATCGCTTTTCGTAATATTCGATCCAGGTGTCCGTCGGTAAGAAGGTCTCCGGGATGACAATCATCAGTAACCAAAAGGCAGCGCCTGCTATTCCTCTCAGTAACGACAGGAAGCAATGCTTCTAGATTTTTTGCAGTGGAACCTTCCCTGATAAAAAGAAACATTCCAGCCCGAAGCTTTTCCCTGGCCTCCTTTGCCGTGGTACACTCATGATCAGACCGGATCCCGGCACCGACATAAGCCTGCAGATCCTTTCCATTGAGCCCCGGAGCATGTCCATCCACCTGCAACCCAAGACCTTGAGAAAGTAACAGCTTATCAAGCACCCCTGTATCTGCAAACAACACCCCGGGATAATTCATCATCTCTGCAATACCGATAACTCTGGGATATCCACATACATCTTTCATATCGATTACATCCAATGCCGCACCCGAATTTTCAAGGTGAGTGGCAGGAACACACGATGGTGCCATCACAAAAAGATCACAGGCATGGTCATTACTTTCAGCAAGCATATATTCTATACCAGCCTTTCCTGCGACATTCGCTATCTCATGGGGATCACAGATGACAGTTGTTGTCCCGTGGGACAACACAGTGTTGGCAAATTCATTTGGGGAAAGCATGGAACTTTCCACATGGATATGTCCTTCCAGAAACCCTGGAGATATATAGGATTTATTACACTCTATTTCCTTAACTCCGGAATATGAACCAATCCCGGCAATCATCTCGCCACAAATGGCAACATCTGCCTGAACAATATCACCACAAAAGACATCTACGATTCGGCAATTTTTCAAAACACAATCTGCTGCTTCTTCTCCTCTCGCTTGACGAATTCTCCTGGCAAATTCAGACTTTGTTTCCATCCTTAATCCTTAATATCAAAACGGTTGATAAGTTAACAATTGAACGCCAGTATAATTTTTCACCATTGCAGCGTCGATGTGAATCTGCTATGAAACAGTACATGAGTAAGAGAAAAAAAAACAAACCACCAGTGCCAGAAGTGGACGCCCCCTATTTTTTAATAGACACCCACTGTCACCTCGACATGGACGATTACAGCAATGATCTCGATACAGTTCTGCTCTCAGCCAGAGAACATAACATAAAATCCATAATCAGTATTGGTATTGATGAGAAAAGTTCCATTGCAGCCGTGACACTGGCAAAAAAATACCCCATGGTTAAAGCCAGTATTGGTGTTCACCCCCACGATGCCGAGCATATCAAGACAGACACATACCAGAACCTGCAAAATCTCGCTGCCGCCAACATAGAACATATCGTTGCCTATGGGGAAATTGGACTGGACTATGCTAGAAACTACTCAGAGCCAAAAATCCAAAGGAAAATATTTACCGAGCAGTTAGAGCTTGCCCAAGAGCTCAAACTCCCCGTTATCATCCATGACAGAGATGCCCATCAGGACACATTCGATATTTTACAGGCAGTTGGCCCCTTTCCTGAAGGGGGAGTAATGCACTGTTTTTCGGGAGATAGAGACTTTGCGGAAAAGATAATAAATTTTGGATTGCATCTCTCCATTCCTGGCGTTGTCACTTTTAAAAACGCAGTGGAGTTGCAAAAAGTTGCTGCCAGCATGCCCTTGGAATCTCTGCTCCTTGAAACCGACGGCCCATTTCTCTCTCCGGTTCCATGGCGGGGCAAACGGAACAGCCCTTCTAACCTGCCCTACACTGCACTGAAGGTAGCCCAACTACGGGATATTTCCATGGTAGAACTCGCCGAGCAAAGCAGTAAGAATGCACAGAGACTCTTTCGCTATAAGGTTGAGCAATGAACCCGACAACCATTACTCACAACCTGCAATCCATTCGAGAAAAAATGCGCCTCAGTGCTGAAAACTGTGGGCGAGACCCGGCTACGATTCGGCTGGTTGCCGTCTCCAAACGCCATCCTACCTCTAAAATTCGTGAAGCAATAACCGCAGGACAGAAACTTTTTGGGGAGAGTTACATTCAGGAAGCAGCGGGAAAATGCCAGGAACTGGAAACAGAAGCAGCATTTCACTTTATCGGTCATTTGCAGAGTAATAAGGCAAAAATTGCAGCAGAACTATTCACCATGATTGAATCGGTAGACCGCTTTAAACTTGCAAAAGGATTGCAGAAGCACTTGGAAAAACTGGACAAAACGATTGACATCCTCATCCAGGTAAATATTGGGAACGATCCGAACAAATCGGGTGTTGTTCCGGAAAAGACAGAAGAGCTCCTACAGCAAATTACCTCATTATCCAGAATACGAGCAAGGGGACTTATGACCATTCCTCCCCTCTGTATTGACCCTCTGCAAACCAGAAAGCACTTCAAATCACTCCGCATCCTATCAGAAAAACTTCAGAAAAAAATGCTCTTTTTTGACAATGACTCCATTGAGCTTTCCATGGGTATGTCACAGGATTACCCCATTGCCATTGAAGAGGGTGCTACTCTTGTTCGTGTTGGTACGGCAGTTTTTGGCAACCGTCCGCTGAGCATCCCAGGCTGATCCTTCGCCAGTAATTCTGGACAAAAAAAAGGTTCTATTTCACATAGTGAAACAGAACCCTCTCCTCAGATTTTTTCAACTGGCAAAAAACAGTTTACAACAATAATTATCCTTTTCCTGAAGCCCGTTTTGCTGCCTTCAGTGGATTCACTCTTATTGTGACAACCTTTATCTCAGGTTTTGCGTGGGTTGCAAAATTACAAATCCCCAGGCGCCATTTTGCCTCAGGCTTAACATACGACTGACAATATTGCGCCCCTGATTCTTCGACTATCCTGCCACATCCAGAACATTGTTCCACGACAGGCTTAAAATTTCTTTCACTATAATTTGTAGCACCTTGACTCTGCATAGTGTCCTCCTCAATATATAATAGAAACAACTCTTCTTTTAGGATCGATAAAGCAAACCATCTTATTTAACAGAACAACATCTATTAAACAAGGAGAAAACAACAAAGTGTTATAAAAGATCATTTCACATCTGCGCAAAGACAGCCTGACAAAAAAAAACCTGCTTCTGACAGACTTCCTTGTAATCTCCAACTTCATGATATAGAATAAATTTTGTTATTATTAGAATAAAATTTATCAGTAATTATCCATGTATATTTAATTGTTCAATCATCTGAATCAAGCAGGAGATAATGTTCCATGCCTATCTATATTTGGAAAGGTGTTAATTCACAGGGTGTCAAACGAAAGGGGGAACTGGAAGCTCCCGATCAGGCAGCTGCTCTAAACCATGTCAAGCGCCTTCGTATTCAAGATCCGGTTATCAAGGAAAAGCCCAAGGATCTATTCGCAGATATTGCCCTGTTTCAACCGAAGGTTACAACGAAAGATGTTGTTGTCTTCACCAGACAGCTTTCCACCATGATCGATGCCGGTCTGCCTTTGGTGCAGAGTCTGCAAATTCTCGCTAAGCAGCAGGACAACCCATCATTTAAAAAAGTTCTGACCACTATCCAGATGGATGTCGAGACAGGTACCACATTTGCCGACTCCATGCGGAAGCATCCAAAAGTGTTTGATAATCTTTTTGCAAATATGATTGAAGCCGGTGAAACCGGTGGTATCCTTGATACCATCCTTGGTCGCCTGGCTACATTTATTGAACAATCCGAAGCCTTGAAAAAGAAGATCAAAGGGGCCATGACCTATCCGGTTATCTGTCTCGCCATCTCCTGCCTTATCATGGTTGTTATCCTGGTATTTGTTATCCCCGTTTTTGAAGAGATGTTTGCGACCTTTGGCTCTGCTCTACCCATGCCTACCCAGATAGTAGTCAATATGTCCAACTCATTTAAAGCAAATTTTATGTGGTACGCGATGGGAGTGACTGCTCTGATCTTTTTTGTCAAAAAATTATATGCATCAGAATGGGGTCGTATAAAAATTGATGCCCTAATGCTTCGTGCACCTATCGTAGGGCCGTTAACAAGAAAGTCAGCAGTTTCAAAATTCACCAGAACCCTTAGCACCATGCTCCAGAGTGGTGTCC
>JAOZKX010000110.1 GCA_029935135.1 Desulfocapsa sp. | reverse complement strand
CGTTTGGCGGTGGCGGAGATGGAAAATCCCGCTGCTGTAAAGTATCCTGTTTTAAATCCGTCACAACCATCGACCTGTTCCAGCAGATGGTTATGGGTGCGCATGATAAATTCCCCGCCCCGAAAATTCCGTTCTCTGGTTGAGGTATAGGGGTAGACGGCAGGATTTTTAGCAATATAGCGGCTGAGGATGGCAAAATCCCGTGCTGTGGTGATATCAACACCCTGACCCTTTGCCGGTGGCAGGCCGTGTACGGAATGGAATCTGGTGTTTTTCATGCCCAGTGTTTCAGCCTTTTGATTCATCATTGCCACAAATCCTTCTTTGGATCCTGCCACATGGGAAGCAAGGGCCACGGCGGCATCATTAGCGGATTGAATCATCAGGGCATATAACATATTCTCCACAGAGAATTGTTCCTTGGGGTCAAGGTATACCTGTGAGCCGCCCATTTTATAGGCTTCCACTGTTACCTGCACCATATCATCAAGCTGCAGAGATCCCTGCTCAATCAGGTCAAAAATTACCGTGAGAACCATAAGTTTCAGGACACTTGCCGGATAGACAGGTACATCAGCATTTTTTTCAAAGAGGACTTCTCCAGTTTCAGCATTCAGCAGTATGGCGGAGGCATAGGGTTCCCGGGAAACCGTCTCTATTGCTGCCCGTCCGGCCCAACCCGCATGGCCGATAGAGAGACAGATACAGGTGGTACATATGAGGAGTATTATTTTCATCTCTGTTCTCGCTGTAGAGTTATAAAAGGAGACCCCGGAGGGTTGTGAGATTATCCCGATCTTCCTGCAGATCTTTTCCCTTTGGTGTTTCCAGGGTCATGGGATGGTCTTTAAAGCGGGGATCGTTGAGGAGGTTGCGAAAGCCTTCTACGCCGATGGCACCCTTACCGATATGTTCATGCCGATCCACCCGACAGCCCAGTTCTTTTTTTGAGTCATTGAGATGGAAAAACCTGATCCGCTCGATACCGATGAGTTTGTCGAATGCAGCCATTGTTTCCTGATATCTTTCCTGGCTGCGTATATCATATCCGGCGGCGAAAATATGGCATGTATCCACACAGACAGCAAGCTTGTCAGAGTGCTTTGAGTTGTTGATAATATAGGCAAGTTCCTCAAACTGACTGCCCAGTCCGGTCCCCTGTCCGGCAGTCGTTTCCAGGAGCACAGTTACCTGTTTATCAGCAAGTTCTATGGCCTGGTCAAGGTTGTGAACAAAGCGTTGCAGACCTGTTTCCACGCCATCACCGCCATGGGATCCAGGATGCATGACCAGTAAGTCAATATTGAGCAGACTGCAGCGTTCCAGTTCGTCTGCAAAGGCAGCAATGGATTTTTTCACCAGCTCATCCTTGCCAGACGCCAGGTTTACCAGGTAGGAGGCGTGCGAGGCAACAGGGATCCCATTCGTTTCCTGCCAGGCAGCAGCAAACAGTGTCTGTTCTTCTTCTGTTACCGGTTTTGGTTTCCACTGGCGTTGATTACGGGTGAAGATCTGCAGGGCATCACCGCCTGCCTCCCTGATCCGTGCAAAGGCGAGGTGCAGGCCGCCGGCAACAGATTCATGTGCTCCTAGTAATGGCATGATAGGTCCTTGAAATACATTTTAGAAAGGCTCAGTGAGAATGGGCAATGGGCAAGGATAAACGAGCGCCTGAAGAATGCAGGCACCCGTTTATTTTGTTACGGCGGGCACTACTTCTCTTTGAGCGGGAACAGATCCCTTATGGTACCAATACTGCTGCCTCATGGTAATAGCGGTTCAAGTCGAAAAGACCAGCCTGTACCGGTTGCTCTTTGTTAAAATGATCCTGAAACCAATCATATCGTTCCCAGAATGTTGGGTTGGCACGGTTGATAGCGTATTTATGGAATCGCTTGCCGGCCTCTTCTTCATCAATGGTATCGAGATTCGTCAGAAGGTCAAAGAAATCCGGAAGGTCATTCTGGGCAATATCAATAAAATAGTTCGGGTAGGAACCAATAAATCCAGTAATAAAGTCAGCATTGTCTTTTTCAGGACTGAGGGAACTTTTTTCATCAAACATAAAGACGACATTATCATGCCAGCGGTTAATGACCAGAGAGACGACCAAATCGCTGCCATCATTTTTTCGAATACGAATATAAATGATGTTGGCATTGACATCATCTACCAGAGAGAAGAAAGCTGTCCCAGGTTTTGAGACAGAGCGAAATGCCTGCAGGTAGTCAGCAAGGGTTTCATACTGCTCTGGAAGCGATGGAAATTCTTTTCCTGCCGCCAGGTAATTGATAGCATCGAATTGGATGCCTGTTTCCGGAAGAATATGTTTGTTAACAACATATTCGATAAATTCCTGTTTCGGATTGTTACCGGGGTAGGTAATCTTTTCTGCCATTCCGGCATCATAATACCTGATCTTGGAAGGTTTCACTCCTTTGTACCAGGACTCCACCATCTCTCTCCGCTGTTCCAGTGGCATAAAACCGAGGAAGTAGCTTTCTCCCTCTTCCCGCAACCCATCCATATAGAGTCTGATGGCGAGCTGATGCCCCACTGTACCATACACATCAAAACCGGCAACAAGGGCGTAATAGATTCGTTCTGTCAGTGGATAATCCATCACCCACATGGTTCGGGGGAGGTCTCCCAGAACGCCTTTATGGACGGAGGCACTGTCAAAATGGCGATAGACGGTCAGTAAGGGGGTGTCTTCAGGTCGGTTGCCCTTCCAGATGGCATCATAGCCTTGCCCGTCATAGTGGTGGGCCATATAAAAGTCTTGTCTGGCCTTGTAATAGGCTTCCTGGGCTTTATCATATTTATTGCCAATCAGGTCAAATACAGGGAATTTACTGCCCTTTTCAATGGGCATAATCAGCTTGTCTTTCTGCTGTTTGAGAAAGGCCGGGTATTGAACACTTAAGTCATGGTCTGGATCCTGAAACATGATCCAGAATTGATCTTGAATAACATTTAAGGCGATCTGGCCACGACAGACTGGACCACGGATAAAGGTCATAATGATATAATGGGCGTTGTCCAGAAGGAACTGATAGCGTGAACGGGGTGGAATTTGTTCAAAGGAGACAAACGGGTTTGCGCTGTCTATGTGATCGTAAGAAAACACATGCGGTTCCTGCAACCATTTTGGCTGGATAAACAGTTCCTTGAACCGGGCCAGCTGGGTATCGTCAAAGTTAAACACCATATGGGTCTTGTGGACGATGGTTGCATGGATCTTACGAAAGCGATAGTAGAATGTATCCACCCCGGGATCATCGTAGGGGCGGACCGTATCGATCAGATCGACGGGCATGCCGGCCGGAGTTTTAGAGCGTAGAAGTTCATAAAATTCGTTGGTATCGGTACCAAATTTGATCTGGGCCAGAAAGAGGTGCTCATACAGGTAGCGTGCAGTCATCACATGCTTGGGATCCTGCTTGTTGAGAAAGGTTTCCCATTCGATGATGGCTTTGGCATCTGCTGCCATGGGAGTGGTCAGTTTTTTTTGTTCAGCAACTGAGGGTCCCTTGGCGCCCTGGGCAAGCCAGCCGGCAATGAGTTCGAATTCTTCCTGTTTCAGTGGGGGAAAGCCAAACGGCATTCCATTATTTGGATGTTTTTCAAGATACTTATCAAGTTCGATGCTGCTGGCCGAGCATGTCAGATCCTCTGCTTCTGAGTGATACGCGCCTTTGACTTCCGGATTTTTCATCTTATGACTGAGAATCTGGAGCATCAGTGAGTTGTTAAAATTATCAGGGGCATTGGACTCTGTGACGGTATGGAAATCTTTTTTCCGCCACTCCTCAGTGGAGTGGGCATCGATAAAGAGGCGGGTCGGATTCATGGTGGTCAGCCGGGTTGCGTTATAAACAGCTTTTTTGCTGCCTCCCCGATCCACTCCCTCATAGGAGTTTAATTTCAACTGACAGGGAGAATTGTAACAGGAGTGGCAGACCACACAGCGTTTATCCAGGAGCGGTTTGATTTCATGCAGATAGTTGATCGGCCGTGTGGGGATATTTACGGCAATGGGTTCCGGTGGTTTACGGGCACAACCAGAAAAAATAAGAGTAAGCAGGGCAGCGAGCAGAAGTAGTCTTTTCATGGTAGTGGTTTTTTGGGTAGAGGAAGTCTTAACCATACAGTATCACAGTAAAAGTGTGGAGTCCATGGGTTCTTTTGGTAAATACATACAACTACTGTATTAGTGTATCTGAAGATATTTTGCGAATAAAATGCATTGTCTGGGTTTTGCTTGTCGAAGAAAAGTTCTGAATTCAGATATGGATCTCTGTGCAGTTGCCAAGACCCCTGCTATACCTTACAGGGATTCCTGGAAATACTATTGACTTCCCGGTTTCTATTTGGTAATTTTTTCAATCTTCAGGTCGCTGGTAGATGACCGGCATTATGGTGATTGGATTGATTCTGTTAGCAGTAGTTTACCCTGAAAGCAAAGCCCTTAGTATTTGTGAGACAAATATATCACACCTAATATTCAACCCTACTGTTTGAGTCCATGGATTTTTTTACCTCAGAACGAATAAGCAAGATTATTCTATTGGCCTGCATCGGTTACCCTGGCATCTATGTGCTTGCCTTTACAGTTGAAAAGGCGATTAAGAAGCACTATACCAGCCATAGTGCTCAGTTGTTGCGCAGAACGGTTCTTTATCTGGGGATGAGTATCGTCACTATAGACCTCTTGCGGGAGATGGATTTTAAACTCACTGCCCTCATGGGATCTGCGGGTATTGCCGGTATGGCCATAGGTTTTGCGTTTAAAACCAGTATTTCAAATATTATTAGCGGCCTTTTTATTGCCTTTGAAAATCCTTTTTCTGTGGGTGACTATATCCAGGTTGGAAAAGTAAAGGGAACCGCCCTCTCTTTTGATCTTCTTGCTATAAAAATCAATTCATCTGACAATAATTTTATTCGTATTCCAAACGAACAACTGATCAAAACTTCAGTAATCAACTATACTCGTTTTGATTCCCATCGTATTGATATTCCAATCTCCATTGACTATGAAGACGACCTGCAACAAGCGGAGGAGGTGTTGTTGGCAATAGCATCGGATGATCAGATGTTTCTATCCGATCCCAAGCCATTATTGCACTTTGAGAACTTTGGAGAATCCGCTATTAATCTGACCTTGTGTGTCTGGGTGAAAACTGAGAATTTTATCCAGGCAAAAAAAATGCTAGCTCAGAAAATCATTGCAGCCTTTGATAAACACAGTCTAACCATGCCCTATTCCAGGCTTGTCGTCGACGCCCATACTCTTGGCAAGCCATCATCTGAAGATTGAGGTTCTACCGTATAATTATAACGCAATAGTGGCCCATTCGTTTCGTCAGTGTATGGATGTTTTTCATCACTTGCCTTGATCAAGCACAGACCTGATGGTTTCCGCGAGGAACCTCTGGTTCACTGGTTTTGTTATAAAGCGCCTTATCCCAATGTCATGTGCATCATCTTGAGAAAGAGCAGATGTGTATCCTGTACAGAGAATTATTGGTAGATCCGGTTTCACCTTAAGCATGGCGCGTGCCAGTTCCTCACCTGTTATCTCCGGCATGGTCTGATCTGTGATAACCAGATCGAAGGCCTCACAGTCTGCAAGAAAGAGATCTAAGGCCTCCGTACTCTTTGTTTTTGTAATAATAGTATAGCCAAGTTTGCTTAGGTGAATTTTTATGATTTCTGTGATCTCTTCTTCATCATCAATGATCAGTATCCTTTCTGTGCCAGTCGGCAGTGGAGTATTCTTGTCCGTATCTGCAGTAAGGGTGCTGTCCTCTTGAATTGTGGGAAGGTAGATGTGAAAACTGCTGCCTTCTCCGGGAGAACTCTCCACCTGTACAAAACCGTTAGTGTCTTCCACAATGCTCTGGATCAAAGCGAGTCCCAGTCCTGTTCCCTCTTCCTGATCCCAGGTGGTGAAATATGGTTCGAAAATCCGTGAGGCCGTCTCCTTATCCATGCCTGCACCATTATCTTTGACTGTGAAGAGAATAAAGGATCCAGCCTGCACTTGCGGTTTCCCGGCAACCTGTGCCGAATTCAGATCGATTGGCTTCAGACTTACCTCCAATATTCCTTTGTCGTTGCCGATGGCATGGGAGGCATTGGTGCACAGGTTCACCACAATCTGGTGGATATTGGTCGGGTTTGCCAGAACCAGACCGCTTGCAGGATTAATATTTGTCTGTATATCGATGGTGGCAGGCAGGGTGGATCGCAGCATCTTCAATGCCTCTTTGATAACCAGGTCAACCCGGAGTGGTTCTTTCTTCTGATCACTTTTCCGGCTGAAGGTGAGTATCTGCTTAACAAGCTCAGTTGCCCGAAGTCCCGCTGCAATAACCTGATCAATATCCTGTGCTGTCTGACTTGTGGCTGGCAGCTCTTCTCTTGCAATTTCAGCATAGCCAATGATGGCTGAGAGGATATTGTTGAAATCATGCGCTATGCCACCTGCGAGAGTGCCAATTGCTTCCATTTTCTGGGCCTGGTGCAATTGTTCTTTCAGTTGATCCGTGGCTTTTGCCGTACTGATCCGTCGGGTGATATCGCGACTTACCCCGCGATAGCCGTCGAACTCTCCTTTGTTGTTAATAATCGGTTGTCCTGAGACCTCGAGCATAACCTGATAGTCATCTTTGTGTCTGGCTTTGAGGACTTGATCTCTGAAAGGTTTGTTTTTTACAATGTATTGTAAAAAGAGCTCCTTGTTTGTTGTGATAGCTTTTTTACAGAGGAAATCACGGTGGGAAGAGCCTGTAACCTCATACGGTTCATAACCGAGTATCTGCTGGATCGATGGACTCGTATAGGTATACTTTCCGTTTTGGTCCATTTCCA
>JAOZKX010000109.1 GCA_029935135.1 Desulfocapsa sp. | reverse complement strand
CTGATGTCATAACTGAGGCAATTTGCCTATCTGGCCTTGGTGGTGATACAATAAACGCCTCTCCTTTTGCTGCTAAGCGTGAGCATCTCCTTTCTGTACATACAGAGGCCTGGCTTTTTCGCTTTGAAGAGGCTGTGTTGTCAGGTCAAACTTATATTGATCATACTGACAATCAGATCTCTTATGATTCCTATGAGGTAGCCACTCTTTCTGCAGGGGCAGGCATAAAAGCAATAGAAAGTATAGAAAAGGGTACTGCTAAGAATGTTTTTTGTCTTGTTCGTCCACCTGGTCATCATGCAGAGGCCAATATTCCCTTTGGTTTTTGCTTTTTTAATAACGCGGTTGTGGCAGCCAGATATTGGCAAAATCAATATGGCCGGAAAAGGATCCTGATTTTTGATTTTGATGCCCATCATGGCAACGGCATCCAGTCCGCATTTGAGGAAGAGGCCGGCAGCTTTTATATCAGTATTCACGAACACCCAAGTTTCAGTTATCCCGGGACCGGATACGCCGATGAACATGGAATTGGAGCGGGAAAAGGGACCATTCTCAATCTTCCCCTGCGTCCTGGAGCCTCAGATAAAGAGGTCAAAGAATTGCTCTGCGATGTTATTCTTCCTCAAATCGAGAAGTGGCAGCCCGATGCAATCATCGTTGCTGCAGGATTTGATGCCCATATAAAAGATGATATGTCAGGGCTTCATTACTCTACTGAAGTATACTATACTTTAGGCAAAGAGATAAAAAAATGGGCCGAGCATTTCACCAATGGAAATCTCCTGTCTATTCTTGAGGGAGGATACGAACTCTCTGTTCTTGGAGAGTCCGTAGTTGCATATATACGAGGTTTGCTGGGGAAATAACCCGGTTATTATGAATTCTTACTTACGAGGCTGCTTATGTATATTTCACGACATATGACAACTGAACCTATAACCGTTTCTCCGGCAATGCTGCTTCCCGAGGCACGGGCTTTACTTAACGACTACCGCTTTCGCCATCTGCCTGTAGTGAATGGTGAGGGGGAACTGGTCGGGATGCTTACAGACCGAGATTTACGCTCTGCCTATCCCTCATCAGTAATCAGCGATAGTGAAAGAAGAATGATTTATGAGCGTGTGGAAAATACAGCTGTCTCAGAAATTATGTCTACCGAGTGCATTTCCCTCAGTGTTGACTCTACCCTTGACGATGCCTTGCATCTTTTTGATAGAGACCAGCTCGGAGCATTGCCGGTTCTTGATGAGGAAAGAGTTGTTGGTATCTTTTCCATACGGGATTTAACTGCAGCTTATAAACATTTATTTGGTGTTGGTGAGAAAGGTGCCGTCCTCATAGGTATTATAGACGACAGAAGTGCTACGATAATGACGAGACTTGTAACCCTTCTTGAAAAGGAAGGAATACCCTTTACCCGATTGTTGCGTGCCCTAGACCCCCAAGAAGGAGACACAATCTATCTTCGTATCAACACCTTTAAGATTGCAGCCGTCCTTGACCTGTTAGAGAATGAAGGGTTTAAACTCAAACAGGACTGGGCATAATTGCTCAATACCAGAACTCACTCAAATACCACCACTAATGATATGAATCTGTCCAGACTATTCAATCCAGAAAGTGTCGCTGTTGTAGGTGCTTCAAGAAGCAAGGGAAAGGTTGGGCACGATATTCTTGCCAATCTTATCAGTGATGGCTTCAAGGGGACAATTGTCCCTGTAAACCCTTCTGCCAAAACCATTCTAGGACTTCAGTGCAGTGCATCCCTCCCCGAGTACAACAAAGACATTGATCTTGTAATTATTGCCCTCCCTGCACCCCTGGTCAAGCAGGCAGTCAAGGAGTGCAGCAAGGTAAAGGCCAAGGCTGTAATTGTTGTCACCTCAGGCTTTCGTGAAACAGGAGCCGAGGGTCTGGAGATGGAGCAGGATATTGCAGATATCTGCAGGCGAAATAAAATGGTACTGCTGGGGCCCAATTGCCGGGGGTTGATGAATACCGAAAATAGCCTTAACGCCTCATTTGTAGGTGAGCTGCCGCCTGCAGGTGGGGTTTCTGTGTTTTCCCAGTCGGGCGCTTTAAGCACAGCCATGATGGACCTTGCTGCAGAAAGAGAGCTTGGGATTGCCAAGCTCATTGGTATTGGCAATAAGGCAGATATTAATGAGGTCGATATTCTCTCATACTTGGCACATGATGAACAGACGAAAGTCATCATAGGGTACCTTGAAGATATCTCCACCGGCAGCGCATTCGTAAAAGCCGCTGAAGAAGCTGCCTCAAAAAAACCAGTTATTATTTTAAAGTCCGGGACAACCTCTGCCGGACTGAAGGTGGCAGCATCCCATACCGGAGTTCTGGCCAGTGCAGATACGGCTTATGGTGCTGCATTTAAACGATCAGGTGTTGTGCGGGCAGATAATTTTGAATCCCTCTTCGATTATGCATCAGCCCTGTCTTCGGTGAAGACGCTGCCGAAGGGGAATAATGTCTGCATCATTACCAATGCCGGTGGCCCAGGAATTATGGCTGCCGATGCCGCTGAGCTTGCTGGTATGCAGGTTGTCAAATGTACTTCTCCTGCAGTGTCGGTAGCAGATTCGCTTTACGGATTTGAAAACGAGCAAAATCCAATTGCCGTACTCTTTAACTCCAGTCCGGAGCAGTATGCCTCAACATTAGTCGCTGCCCAGGCTGATGAGCAGGTGGACTCAATCATTATAACCCTGACCCCTCATGTGATGGATCATCCAGCTGAAACTGCCAGAGCCATAGCTGCTGCAATTGATGGGACGAAACCTGTTGTCGCTATTTTTATGGGGGGAGAGAGTGTTATGCCGCCTCGCAGTGAACTGGTGGCAGCTGGACTCCCGGATTTTAATTCCCCCAAACGAGCAGTTGCCGCCCTTATGAGAATGCGGGAATATGATGCCTGGCAAACTCGTCCACCGCGAGTTGTCACCAGGTTTCGTGTCAATCGTCGTCGGGTTGAAAGAATTTTATCCCGCCGGCAGAGAACAGGTCGCCTGCAGCTTGGTGAAGTGAAGGGGAAGGATGTACTCAGGGCCTATGGCTTTCATATTCCCCAGGGAACATTGGCCTCGAGTTCGGAAGAGGCACAGGAAATTGCCGAACGTATTGGCTATCCTGTTGCCATGAAAATTGTCTCTCCTGATATTGTCCATAAAAGTGATCTCGGAGGCGTTTTTTTAGATGTTCCCAATAAAGATGCCGTTGAAGATACCTATGAGTTAATGACTCTGAAGATTCGTAAAAAAATACCGGATGCACGGATTGAAGGGGTCTATGTTGAACAGATGGCCAGCAAAGGGCTGGAGGTAATCATCGGTATGACCAGAGACCAGCAGTTTGGTCCCATGCTTATGTTTGGCCTGGGAGGGATTTTTGTAGAGGTCATGAAAGATGTAACCTTTCATTTGGCTCCTATCACCGAACAGGAAGCAGTACAGATG
Source organism: Desulfocapsa sp. (assembly GCA_029935135.1). Classification (GTDB taxonomy): domain Bacteria; phylum Desulfobacterota; class Desulfobulbia; order Desulfobulbales; family Desulfocapsaceae; genus Desulfocapsa. Next base: position 3,463 of record JAOZKX010000109.1, on the reverse strand, counting down.
CTGAAATCCACCCGTTCTTATCAGATGCTGAAGGGAAGGAGGGGGCAAAATGGTGTTGATATTGCCGCAATCGCCTCCGGGTTGCAGCGAATCAGTCAACTGACAACTGATTTTCCACAGATACTTGAACTCGACATCAATCCTTTTATCGTTGGTGACTTTGGTTCTGAACCGGTGGTTGCTGATGCACGTATGCTGTTAGCACCGATCATTGATGAGGATTAGGAGAGTTTGATGGAATATGACGCTGATTGGAAAGAAACCTATAAGGATATGATCAAGACCCCTAAGCGCGCCTTGTCCAATTTACGGTCGGGTCATAGGGTCTTTTTAGGAACCGGTTGTGGAGAACCAACGGTTCTTGTTGAGGCCATGACACGGATTGCAGGAAATCTGGCCGATGTGGAGATAGTTGAACTGTTGACAAAGGGCAATGCTCCCTATGCGGAGAAAAAATTTGCAAGTTGCTTTAAGATTAATTCCTTTTTTATCGGTCATAATGTGCGGGAGGTAATCAAGGAAGGTCGTGGCGATTACACACCCGTTCTTATGTCAGATATCCCCCGGCTCTTTCACTCTGGCCAATTGCCCCTCGATGTTGCCCTTATTCAGGTGACCCCTCCAGACTCGAGAGGGAAAATGAGCCTTGGCGTCTCAGTTGATATCGTGAAAAGTGCTGCAGAAAATGCATCTCTGGTTATTGCGCAGGTGAACCCACAGATGCCGTGGACCCGTGGAGACAGCCTGATTGACATTTATGATCTAGATATCCTGGTTCCTGCAGATGTACCGCTTTTGGAACGAAAATCAAAACCGGTGCATCAGGTCAGTGCAAAAATTGCCGAATTTGTTGGAGGTCTGGTGCCAAGCGGCTCTACCATTGAGTTTGGTCTCGGTCGTGTACCTGGTGTGGGTAGGATTCCCCAGGCTGTGGTTCAAGCGCTGCAAAGCAAACATGATCTGGGAATCCATACCGAACTAATTACTGACGATATTCTTGACCTGATTAAATCCGGGGCAGTCACGGGAAACAGAAAATCCACCGATCGAGGGAAGGTTGTAGCCAGTTTCTGTATGGGAAGTAAAGAACTGTATGATTTTGTGGACGACAATCCGCTTTTCTCCTTTCGCCCCACAGAATATGTAAATGATTCCAATGTGATTGGTCAACAGACACGAATGGTTTCTATCAATATGGCTCTGGAGATTGATCTTACTGGGCAGGTTTGCTCAGACTCAGAAGATGGCTCTTTTTATTCAGGGGTCGGGGGGCAGGTGGACTTTAACCGGGGAGCTGCCCGCTCTGAAGGCGGCAGGGCTATTATTACCATCCCATCACGAACAACAGACGGCCGCTCACGTATCAGGTCACGCTTAAGCAGTGGAGCTGGGGTTGTGGTCAGCCGTGCCACGGTTCATTATGTGGTGACAGAGTATGGTGTGGCTTATCTCCATGGCAAGTCGGTGCAGGATAGAAAACTTGCCCTGATTTCCATTGCCCATCCCGATCATCGCGAAGAGTTATTGAAAGAGGCCATAGAGGCCAAGTACATCCGTCAGGATTTTGTACAGGTGGAAGGGAAGTTTGTCGTGGCTCCCCAGGATATGATGCGCACCACCTATCTGGTAAATGATGGCACAGAAATACAGTTCAGGCCCATTCATCCAACAGATGAACCTTTGATGCGTGATCTGCTTTACGATCTTTCAAAGGAGACACTCTACTATCGTTTTATGAGTCACAATCAACGGTTTGGGCATAAGGAAATTCAGAATTTTGTCTATGTGGATCATCGGAAAGATGTGGCCATAGTCGGAACAATTCCCGAGGCACATGGGGATGATATTGTTGCCGTGGGCAGGTATTATCTGGATGAAAAGACAAACCGGGCAGAAGTCGCTTTCGTAATCCGTGATGAATTCCAGAACAAAGGACTAGGGACCTTTATCTTCAGACATCTTATTACATTGGCAAAGGCCAGTGGGATTGCCGGCTTTACAGCCGAGGTTCTGCGCGATAATAAACGCATGCAGGCGATCTTTAATCACTCAGGGTATAAAGTTCAGAGTGTGGTTGAAGAGGGGGTGTATAGCGTGAGGATAGAGTTCTAGAACAATGAAACATAAAACTTCGAATACTACTGAACGGGTTGCTTGACTATTAACGGTTGCATACTTCCTTGACCACTCGGCCAAGCTGATCCATTGAGTATGGTTTTTTTATAAAAGCCCCAGCCCCGATTTGGATCGCAGCCTTGACATCGTTACTTTCAGAAAAGCCGCTGGCTATAATGGCTTTTTGCTCAGGGTACACCTTCAGTATCTCTTTGTATGCTTGATACCCATTCATTCCCGGTTTCATCAGCATGTCCATCACGATCAGGTCAACGGGATTTTTCTTTACAAAATCAATAGCCAGTTCTCCGGAAGGAACTGAATGGACAGTGTAGCCAAAATTGAGCAGCATTTGGCTGGCAATATCTCGAATTTGTTCTTCATCATCCACTACCAGTATATGTTCATTGCTGTCAGTTGATTGTTCTGTTTCGGTTTTGTCTGATTGAACCCTGCGTTTTTCCCGGTTCACTGGAAAGTAGAGTTTAAAGCATGTCCCTGTATTGCTGCTTTCAACAGACACCTTTCCATCATGATCTTCCATGGTATTCCAGACAACTGCAAGGCCAAGACCGGTTCCACTTTTCCCCATTTCCTTTCGTGTATAAAATGGTTCGAAGATATGCTCTAAATCTGAATCAGCAATACCTGAACCACTATCTTGCACACTGAGCACAACATATTCCTTTCCTGCCATTTTTTGTTCACTGCCTGCAAGGTCATCATTCTTTTGATTATGGGTGGAAACAACAATAGTTCCTTTTTCACCAATGGCTTCTGCAGCATTGATAACAAGGTTCATGATACATTTTTTAACATGAACAGAGGAACAGCAAATATCAGGATGTGTTGCTATGAATTTCTGCTTATATAAAACTTCCGGATGCAGTGATTTCACTTTATCACTTTCTGGAGAGTCAAAGTACTCCTGAATTAATTCATGAATATTATGGACTTCATATACTGTGGCAACACCCCGGGCAACTGTGAGTAAATCAGCGACAACTGCAGCTGCTCTTTGGCCAGATTCCCGAATAGCCTCAATTGGTTTTTTGAGTTTGCTGTCTTCTGGCAGAGTCTGCAGCAGTAACTCGGGGTAGCCGATAATCCCGGAAAGGATATTGTTCAGATCATGGGCAACTCCACCGGCCATTAGGCCGATTGATTCCATTTTTTTCGCCTGGAGAAGTTGTTTTGTCAGTTTCTCCTTTTCTTCTTCAGCATTTTTCTGATCGGTGATATCGCTCATCGCTGTTACCCGTATCTTTTTGCCGAAATGATCTATTGTTCTTCCTTGTATACGGATAGGGAGAACTGACCCATCCTTTCTGGTGGCAAAAACCTCATT
>JAOZKX010000108.1 GCA_029935135.1 Desulfocapsa sp. | reverse complement strand
AAAAGGATGACTGATGAAAAATATAACAAAAATTGCTCTCCTCTTATTTGTCTCTGTAGTCTTTATACGTCCGGCAATTGCTGATGATTTCCCTTGGCCTGCTTTCCTTCCGTCGATGATAAAGAGAGTTCCTCCAGCCCCCGAACCCGAACCTGAGCCCACATTTACTTGTGCAAATCATCCGGTTGCGTTGTGTTCAATCTGGACCGAGAATATGACTGGCTATGAAGAGGTAGGGCGAAAAATTTTACCAGACTGTACTGTGGAGTTTTATGAATTTGGTATGCGTTATTATACCGGAACCTGGGAGCCTGTTTCAGAGACTACGGTCTTACTCCATAACAGGTCTAGGGATATACTTGGAACCTATATAGACAGCAATAATTACAGGGAATCGAACTTAATGTACTCCTGCGGATCCAGATTTTAAAATGATCCAGCTTATTGCTTTTTCCTGCCAAAGAGCGCCGTGAGAAATATTCCGGCTTCATAGAGGGCAAAAAGGGGAATTGCCAGGAGGGCTGTGGCCATAAAGTCTCCCGCTGTGAGGAGGAAGGCCACAAAAACAATAGCTGCGTAAAAATAGAGACGCTTTGCACGAAAGTATTGTGCTTTGACAAATCCGGCTTTTCCGGCCATTACCATAAGGAATGGGATCTCAAAGGAAAGGCCGAAGGCCAGAACTGTTCGGGCCACAAAGGTGAGGTATTTGCCGAATTTGGGAAGCGGTTCAAGTTGTTCTCCGGCATAACTCATAAAATAACTGAGCATTCGAGGGAGTACTCCAAAAAATGCGAAGGTTGCTCCTGCTCCAAAGAGCAGTGTTGCCCAGAAAACCACAGTTACTGCAAATTTTTTCTCATTCCCCTTTAAGCCCGGGGCAATAAACATCCAGATCTGATAGAGAGTAATGGGAAAAGTGATGACAACTCCAACCAGTAAAGAGAGCTTAAGATAGGAGAGAAAGGCTTCGGGCAGATTGGTGTAGACGAGATGATCCAGGTAGGGGCTGGCATCAAAGAGCGGCACCATAAAGAAGCGGGCGATTGATTCCGAGTAAATATAGGTAACCCCGGTTGCGACAACGAGAGAAATAAACACCCGGATAAGGCGTTGACGCAGTTCTTCGTGATGGGGACGAAACTGTTCCAGGCTTCTTGTTATAACAGACACTGGACTTGTTACTCCGATTCCTGGGCGGTTTTTCGAAGTTTTTCCAGATGCTGATCTTCTGGACTTAGCGTTTCGGTGTCGGCGGAAGATTCCTTGTTGGTCTCGTTATCTTCTTCTGAGAGTTCTTCCGCATCAACATCTATGATTGTTGATTTGTTATCTACTGGCTCTATACCATCGTAGATTTTATCGGATTTTGCTCTACTCCAGCCCTCTTCATCATTGTTCAGTACCTGATCTTTTAATGATTGGGCAACTTCTTCAAGTTCTGGTTTCAGGTCCGCCAGGGGACTGCCCTCTTCACTGAGGCTTTCTTTTAGGGTGTTGGCAGTTTTTTTCAGCTCAAGGATTCCTTTGGCAACAGATTTGGCTAGATCCGGGAGTTTATCAGGACCAACCACAATGAGGGCCAGAGCCATTATCAAAATAAATTCAGGTAAACCTATGCCAAACATGGAGATAACCTCGTTTCTAAAAAACTGCAGCACATCTTAATATATAACCATTATATCTGTTGGGCAAATGTACGGTATTTGCAAGAGGGTGTCAAGGATGGCCAATGGAGTTGATCTGCTGGTAGAGTTCCTGGAATATTGCTACTGGAACAGTACTGTGCCAGTGACCGCTGGCTAAAGCAAGCAGGTAGCAGAGAAAAAAAATTCCCAGGGTAATACCCGGTAAGAGCAATGGGTTGGCCTGTTTCTTTCCAGGGCCAGCCAAAGTCAGACAGCCTTTGGCTGGACAGACCGGTAAACATTCCAGGCAGCCGATACATTCAGCGTTCCATACTGTTTGTCTCCTGGTGATACGAATGGATGCAGGACAGACATTGTCGCATCGTTTGCAGTCAATGCAGGTATCAGGGTCGCGTTTAATCTGAAAGGGACTGAGGAGGGCTAGAATTCCGAGAAGTGCACCATAGGGACAGAGATAGCGACACCAGAAGTTTTTAATAATAAAAGAAACAAGAATGATAAAAAGCATGATGGATCCGGCAAGGACAGAGGGCTGGAGAAAGAAATGGAGCATCTTGGCATCGGAAATCATATTGTAGGGGGAGTTATGAAAAGCGGTGAGTGAATCCAGTCCCATTTGCCAGAGAATAAGGTAGGCAAAAAAACCGAGAAGCAGATATTTAAAGCTGAGAAGGGGCAGGTCGATCCAAATGGGAAGAGAAAAGGAGATGTGCATTTTAGCTCGCACGCGTTCGGCAAGGTTTGAAGCAAATCCCACTGGACAGATCCAACCGCAAAATCCTTTACGGGCAAGAAGGGAAATAAGAAGTGCGGCAATAAATATCGTCAGTCCAGCCGGATGGATAGTGTCATACTCGGCACCCAATAAAAGCCTTTTTATGCTGACTAGTGCACCAAGAGGTAAAAATGCCTCTACTGCAGGAGGGCGTGGCGTGAACGCTCTGCTGCAGTCAAGTGTCCATAAATAAAATAAATAGAAGTGCCAGCCGGTATAGAGGCAGAAAATCATAAAGAGGGACTGGCAAAACAGGCGAAACCGGCTGATTATTTTTGTTGGTAGCATGGTTTATATAAGAGTAGGATTGTTTTTGATAGCATCTGTAAATCAATTTAGTTCATATAGTAGGATTATCCTTGATTCAGGTCAAATGCGAGTGGAAATGTATACCTTTCTTCTTTTCTTTCTGCTTGTTGAGGATTGCTATGCAAATGATCCTTCTATCAGTTGACTTTCATCTGTGACCTGACTATATTGACGCGTTTGTTTCTTGCTGTTTGGAAATGGTGCATTTTGATATTACACCGTTTGTTGTAATAATCTTGTGTGTAAGTTGGAGAAAATGATATCGGCGGCAGTTTTATATGACGAATCATTGTCTGACTCAATGTTTTGTGAGAGTGTAACAGGAGAAGAGCATGTCCAGTGTGGTTGTTGTTGGCACCCAATGGGGAGATGAAGGAAAAGGAAAAATTGTAGACCTTCTTACCCGCTATGCAGATTGTATCGTACGCTTTCAGGGCGGAAATAATGCCGGTCATACCCTGGTTGTAGAAGGAAGAAAGTTTGTTTTTCATATCATTCCCTCCGGTATCTTATATGAAGATAAGCGCTGCATGATCGGAAATGGTGTCATTATTGATCCAGGTGTTCTCCTTGGTGAAATGGCTGAGCTGAAAGAAAAAGGTCTACCCGTAACACCAGCGCGTCTGATGATCAGTGAAAACGCACATCTTATTATGCCTTATCACCAGTCAATGGATTTTGCCAAGGAAGAATCGCTTGCCAAAGGACATAAAATCGGAACCACCGGTCGTGGTATTGGCCCCTGTTATATGGATAAAGTGGGTCGTGTTGGTATTAAGGCCAGTGATCTGCTTGATGATGATATGTTCCGAGATAAGCTGCATGCCAATGTGGAAGAAAATAATTTTCTTTTGACCACCAAATACAACAGTGCGCCCGTTTCTTTCGATACTATCTACGAACAGTTTCAAAAATATGCCGAGGAGCTGATTCCATTTATAGGTAATGTCTCTGTGGAACTTGATGAAACAAGAAAGGCCGGGAAACATATACTCTTTGAAGGAGCTCAGGGGACACAGCTTGATATTGATCATGGAACATACCCCTTTGTTACCTCGTCAAATACCATTGCCGGTAATGCCTGTAACGGATCCGGATTTGGCCCTGCTCATATCGACTCAGTTATAGGTATCTTAAAAGCATACACAACACGTGTTGGTGAAGGTCCTTTTCCAACCGAACTTTTTGATTCAGTTGGTAAAGAACTGCAGGAAAAAGGTGGCGAATTTGGTGCTACCACAGGCCGAAAACGACGTTGCGGCTGGCTTGATGGGGTCGTTGCAGCAGATGCTGCTCGTTTAAATGGCTTGACTGGTCTTGCCATTACAAAACTTGATGTAATGAGTGGACAGCCCACTATTAAAATGGCCAATGCCTATGATTTGAATGGCAACACCATTCATGCAATGCCCTCAAACATTAAACAGGCCGCCAGCGTGCAACCTGTTTATGAAGAAATGGCTGGTTGGGATGAGGACATTACTGGTGTTCGTTCCTATGATGATTTACCCGTACAGGCAAAAGATTATATTAAACGCATTGAAGATTTTACCGGTGTGGAGCCGGTGATTGTCTCTGTCGGACCTGATCGTGATGAGACAATGTTGTTGAAAAATCCCTTTGAAAAATAGAAGATATCCAGGGTGAAACCTTCGAAACAGTAGTTTATCACTTGATATAAATAGAGGTTATAGAAATATGGCACGAATTACAGTAGAAGATTGTCTGCAGGCTGTTGGCAATAACAAACGATTTGATCTCGTCCATCTTGCTGTGGAGCGTATCCGACAGCACAGACATGGCGAACCCTATCTGGTTGCAGGAAAAAACCAAGAGGTTGTGATGACCCTTCGTGAAGTTGCAGCTGAAGAAGTGAGCTTTGAAAATATCTGGGGCTTACCTAATGCCATGGATGAAAATGTGGAAGAAGATGTGACAGAGTCCACTGAAAATGAAGAGACTACTGTCTGATTAACGAGTAAAAATGCAAAGAGATTATTACGAGATCCTTTCTGTATCGAAAAGTGCAGATGGGACGACAATTAAAAAGAGTTATCGTAAACTTGCCATGAAGTATCATCCGGATAGAAATCCGGATGATAAGGATGCAGAATCCTGCTTTAAAGAATGCACGGAAGCTTACGAGGTCCTCAGTGATGAAAAGAAACGCCAGCTCTATGATACTTACGGCCATGAAGGACTGAAGAATTCCGGGTATCAGGGACCGGGGAACTCTGACGATATGTTTTCAGGCCTCGGTGATCTCTTTGGAGACCTTTTTGGGGGCGGTGGGCGCAGTCGTACCCGTCGTGGTGGGCCTCAGTCTGGCAATGATCTTCGCTATGATATTGAAATCACTTTTATGGAAGCCGTGCATGGTATATCCAAAGAGGTGGATATAAACAGGAATGATACCTGCTGGACTTGTGAGGGTTCCGGGTGTCGTCCAGGATTTAAGCGTGAAGTGTGTCCGAGTTGTCATGGTCGTGGTCAGGTGATTCGTTCGCAGGGCTTCTTTCAGGTCTCTTCTACCTGTCCGCAATGTCACGGGGAAGGAGAGGTTGTCAAAGAACCGTGTAATGATTGTGGTGGAAAGGGACTTGTACAAAAGTCCAAAAAAGTTTCTCTGAAAATACCTGCAGGCGTCGACACTGGTGCCCAGATGCGTTTACGAGGTGAAGGAGAGGGGGGACGCAGAGGCGGGCCTTCCGGAGACCTTTATGTTGTGATCCATGTACAGGAGCATGAGTTCTTCAAACGGGAAGGGGAGACCATCTATTGCCAGTACCCTGTCTCCATGGTTCAGGCAGCTTTAGGGTGTAAAGTGGATGTGCCTACTATCCACGGAAAGAAAAATCTGAATGTTCCCGATGGAAGTCAGTCTGGTGATCGATTTACCCTGAAAAAGCAAGGTGTGCCTAGTTTGCGTGGAGGACACCGCGGTAATATGATCGTTCAGTTACAGGTGAAAACACCGACCAATCTCTGTGATGAACAGAAAAAAGTTCTGCAAAAGTTTGACAAACTTTGTCAGGAGCATGGACAGCATGAGGAACAGGAAGGATTCTTTTCCAGACTGTTTCATGAAGTTGTTGGCAAAAAAGACAATGACTAACAAGGTTAACTGACAGATCAATTATGGCTGAACAACCAGGAAATAAAGAGTTTACTCATTTTGATGCCGATGGTAACGCCCATATGGTGGATGTTGGCAAAAAAAATGAAACAGAACGTGTGGCCACTGCAAGTGGACGGATTACCTTGTCGCAGGAGGCCTATGATCTAGTGAAAAGCGGATCAATAGTCAAAGGCGATGTTTTGGGAATTGCTAGGGTAGCTGGAATTATGGCTGCCAAAAAAGTTGATGCTCTGATACCTCTTTGTCATCCACTGTTGATCAGTAAGATAACTGTGGATTTTGAGTATCATGATGTGGAAATGCAGATTGAGATAATAGCAACTGTAGGGATCACAGGTAAAACGGGAGTAGAGATGGAGGCTTTGACCGCTGTCTCTGTAGCGGCACTTACCATCTATGACATGTGTAAGGCAGTTGATAAGGGAATGGAAATCGGTTCAATCTGCCTGGAGAAGAAAACAGGTGGAAAAAGTGGTACATATATCAGGAATTAATGATAAGCTGTTTTGAGTTATATCAGAATATTTGAAAGAGCTATTTTAAGCGAGGATTAGATGGATCAGAAAGAACAGGATAAATTCAAAGAATTGCTTGAGGAAACACGGGATGAATTGTTGAAAGAGGCAGAAAAAACACTTTCTGGACTCACAGATCAACAGGGAAATATTCCGGATCCTAATGACCGTGCATCAGCAGAATCTGAGCGTAACTTTGAACTCCGTATTCGAAATCGTGAACGGAAATTGCTGGAAAAAATAGAAGAAGCTCTGCAACGAATCGAAGATGGTGAGTATGGTGAATGTGATGATTGCGGAGAGTTGATTGGAAAGAAACGATTGGAAGCACGACCGGTAACCGCTCTTTGTATAGAGTGCAAAACACGGCAGGAAACTGAGGAGAAATCCCAAGGGAAATAGTAATCCGGAAGTGAGTGGAGTTTGGCATTGCTCACCCTTGTGAGAGAAAATATGATTGTTGATATTCTGACAAAAAATGAGATAATGAGGGGCAAGGCACCGAATGCCTGAATTAAGAAAAGATCCAGTCCTTGGTCGTTGGATTATTATTGCCAAA
>JAOZKX010000107.1 GCA_029935135.1 Desulfocapsa sp. | reverse complement strand
TATCAACATAACCCGACGGCCTGCCATATCCTGAGGAGTGGAAATACCCGAATCTTTTTTGGTAAGGAAAATAATAGCTGAATGCTGAAAGACTGCTGCAAGGACGGTTACGGGGGCCCCATTCATCTTTTGAGCGAGAATATCTGAGACACCAACACCATATTCAACCTTCCCGCTGAGCACTTCCGTTATCGGGTTAAGACCAGGCTGTCCCTCTTTAAGAATGACCCGCAACCCAGCCTCTCGGAAAAATCCCTGCTCGAGCGCTGCATAATAGCCTGCAAACTGAAATTGATGCAGCCAGGGCAGCTGCAGGGTTACAGTACGATCAGATGCGTGAGATATGGAGAAGAAGAAAAGAAATACAATGCAGAACAGATAGAACATTCGTTTCATTGAACGACTCTCTTCTTTTGCACAGAAATGGAGGATAATAGCCAGACACAGTGTTTACTATAAATCTTTACTACTTGAATCGTATCATTAATAAGGCAGAAATTACAAATGACTTTTTTATTGGCTGAGAAAACCAAAAGAAAGTATCGGCAGCGACAATAATCACTGTAAATCAGGAAGAACTACCAGCAGGTACTTCCCTTGAAAAAAGTTTCCGCAGACCTGCGAAATTAGAAACGAATGCGTCAGCCGCTTTTTGATGATTTGGGCTTACAGGCGGTTTTCTTGCTCTTTCGTTTGGCGGTTTTCTGTTCATTAAAGGCAACATTTCTCCTGGCATCAGCAGCAAAAACACCCTGCTCCCGCATTATATCAAAACGGGTTTTCCTGTATGGATTCACCACAGTGCTCATAATAATAGTGGGTGGATTATCTGCCTCATATTGTTTTCTGATCTCTGCCACTGATTTATCTATTATTATATCTGCTTCAAGAGCGAGGGTCGGAGTTTCTTTTCTGGCTGCCTTGGCATCCTCGTAGGCAAGCTCGTACTGTCCGGCAAGCATGAGAAACTGACTGCGTTCGAGGTGGATCCACCCCTTATGATTCATTTCCAGTGCCAGATTATAATCCTCCAGAGCATTATCCAATTTTTTTATCCGCGTATACTGTCTTGCCCGGAAGATATGTAACTGACTTTTTTCAACACTATCTGATGTGTTCTTTATATCATAACTTATCTCTTGAATGACCTGCGGCAGGGTTCCGGCTGAGGCACCTACAGCTGTCAAAAGAAGCACCGCTGGAAATATCAAAAAAACTCTACACATCATTTATCCCTTCTTTTTTTCAGTTAATCCCAACAACTCACGCAACCCGGACTGGCTGCTGAAGCTATGTTCCTCATCAGGAAACAGCCCACTCCGCACCTCATTATTATAATCAGCCACAGCATCTTGAATGGTGGGAGAAAGATGGCAATAGGATTTCACAAAACTTGGAATAAACTTATCAAACATCCCAAGAAGATCATGGGTAACAAGAACCTGACCATCACAGTGTACCCCGGCACCGATACCTATTGTGGGAATCTGGATTTCTTCAGAGATAATCTTTCCAAGACCATCTGGAATACATTCGAGCACCAGACTGAACACTCCAGCCTCTTCAAGGGCCCTGGCCTCTTGCACCATTTTTTTTGCAGAGGCAATGTCCCGTCCCTGCACCTTATAACCGCCAAGCTGTGTAGCCGTCTGCGGGGTCAGACCGATATGTCCCATAACAGATATACCACTATTTACAAGAGCCCTTACGGTATCACAGACCTCCAGGCCGCCTTCGAGCTTAACAGCATCACAACCAGCTTCCTTTAAAAACCTGCCGCCATTAAGGATGGCATCCCGACTGCTGCTCTGATAGGAACCAAAAGGCATATCACCCAGAATAAATGCCTGAGGAGCACCACGCCTGACAGCAGAGGAATGATGGATCATCTCATCCATGGTCACAGGAACCGTTGAATCATAGCCGAGAATAACCATCCCCAAAGAATCCCCTACGAGGAGCATATCCACATCAGCTGCAGCAAGCATTGAGGCCATGGCAGCATCGTAGGCGGTGAGGACTGTAATCTTTTCTCCCTTTGCCTTCATACTCAGGAAATCAGGAACTGTTTTACGCTTCTGCATCACTCACTCTCCTGTCTCAAACAGTGTTGCTTGTCGTTTTCCCCGCGGCAATGACCGTTCAAAATGTTCATAGGCATTCATGGTTGCCATTCGTCCACGAGGGGTTCTCGTCAGAAAGCCGGATTGTATCAAAAAAGGCTCATAGACATCTTCCAGGGTATTTTTTTCTTCACAAACAACTGTCGCCAGCGTTTCCAGACCTATTGGTCCCCCCTGAAACTTATCGATAATCGTCAGCATGATACGTCTGTCCATATCATCCAGTCCAAAACGGTCTACATTCAATAGATTGAGAGCAGCATCGGCGACATCTGCATTCACCGTGAGATGACCGCCAACCTCTGCAAAATCACGTACCCGCCTTAGCAGTCGGTTGGCAATTCTTGGCGTACCACGAGACCTGCGGCCCAATTCTAAAGCCCCATCTGCATCAACCTGCATGCCGAGAATGGCTGCAGAACGCTGGACGATCCGCACAAGTTCTTCAGGTTCATAGAGTTCCAGGCGAAGGATAATACCAAAACGATCTCGTAATGGGGGGGTGAGCAGTCCTGTACGGGTGGTTGCCCCGACAAGGGTAAAACGGGGAAGATCCATCTTTACAGATCGTGCACCCGGTCCCTGACCGATGATCAGATCGAGTTGATAATCTTCCATGGCGGGATAGAGGATCTCTTCCACTGCATGATTAAGACGATGAATCTCATCGATAAAAAGGATATCTCCTTCCTGGAGACTGGTGAGAATAGCGGCTAGATCTCCCTGCCGCTCAATAACCGGGCCGGAAGTGACCTTAATCCCGGCCTGCATTTCATTGGCGATAATATAAGAGAGAGTGGTTTTTCCAAGCCCGGGATAGCCATGGAAAAGAACATGATCCAGTGCTTCTCCCCTTGCCAGAGCAGCGCGTAGAAAGACATCCAGGCTTTTACGAAGGTGCTCCTGTCCCACATACTCTTCCAACCGTTTAGGGCGCAGGGCGTAGTCCGGGGAACTGTCAAGGGGTCGGTTTTCCGGGGCAACAATCCGTTCATTGGCACTTATTTCCTCTTCAAAATTCATGACAGCAAACGCAGTCCTTCTGTAATAAGTTGCTCGAGTTTCATGGCAGCAAAAGAATCATCACCCACCTGCTTTTTCAAACTTGCAAAGGCCTGGCGCACAAGCTGGTCAGAGTAGCCAAGGTTTGTAAGGGCTGAAGCTGCATCAGCGAGTGGAGAATCCTTTGCCGTGGAAACGAAAGCAGTATCAGACATTGTGCTTTCAGTCTGAAAACCGCCCACCTTATCCTTTAGTTCCACACAGATCCGCTCAGCCGTCTTCTTTCCCACACCCGAAATAGTGGTCAACCCCTTCACATCACCGTTTACGATTGCCTGGCAGAGATCACCAATGGGCATACCGGAGAGGATGGCAAGGGAGAGCTTAGGACCGATACCAGAAACGGTTTTCAGAGTGAGAAACATCTCTTTTTCACTCTGTTCCTGAAAACCAAAGAGTATAATGGCATCTTCCCGGACATTGGTGTGAATATGGAGAAAAATATCACCGCCAATTTCTGGAAGCCGGCCAAGCCCCACAGCGGATAAAAAGACTTCATATCCCACACCGTTTACATCAACGACAACTCTGTCCGTGGCGATGTATTGTACTGTTCCTGTGAGTGAGGCAATCATAACATAAGGTATCAGGTTTTGGGTATTGGGTTTTGGCTGATTTGATGATTGGCGTGACAAATGGCCACCGCCAAGGCATCAGCTGCATCGCTACTTGGTGTTGCTGAGAGGTTTAACAGCATACGGATGACCTGTTGCACCTGTCCTTTTTCTGCCTGTCCGTAACCAACAACCGCCCGTTTTACTTTCTTGGCACTGTAATCATAGACCCCAAGTCCATTCTGCATGGCTGCAACCACCGCAGAACCTCTGGCCTGTCCAAGCTTCAGCGCAGAACTGGCGTTATTGGACATAAAGACATCTTCAACGGCAGCCACTTCCGGATCATGCAGCTGAATAACCTCATTAATTCCTTCAAATATCTCATTTAAACGATTGGCAAGGGGAAAACGAACGCTGGTCTTTATCACCCCACAGGCCACAAAACCACCTTTCCATATCCGGAATCGACTATTCCATAACCGGTAACCCGCGAACCTGGATCAATGCCCAGGATCCGCTGCACGACTGGTACAGTCTCTACGATAACTTCTCCATAAGCTCATCGGAAATATCAAAGTTTGCATGAACATGCTGCACATCCTCATGTCCTTCCAGACTATCAAGGAGCTTCAACAACGCCTTGGCCGATTTTTCCTCAGCCACATCAACAATCGTCTGCGGAATCATGGTCAGAGAGGCTTCCACAAAGGCCACCCCAGCCTTTTCCAGATTTTCACGAACCTCATCAAAATCTTCGGGAGCGGTAATTATCTGGAAATGTTCCTCTTCTTCCACCACATCGTCGGCACCGGCTTCAATGGCAAGATCCATCAATTCTTCTTCACTGGTACCCGCTTTATCAACGAGCATCATACCTTTTTTATCAAACATATAAGCAACACAGCCTGACTCACCGAGATTGCCGTTACTTTTGGCAAAATAATGACGAATATCGGCAACAGTACGATTGCGATTGTCGGTCATGCATTCGACAAGCACGGCAACTCCGCCAGGACCATATCCTTCATAGAGGATCTCATCATACACTTCACCCTCAAGTTCTCCTGTTCCCTTCTTGATCCCGCGGATGATATTGTCTTTGGGCATATTCTCTGAACGGGCAGAGGCAATGGCACTGCGAAGGCGCGGATTTCCATCCGGGTCACCGCCACCCATCCTGGCCGCCACAGTGATTTCTTTAATAAGGCGGGTAAAAGCCTTGCCCCGTTTGGCATCAGCTGCCCCTTTTTTATGCTTGATATTAGCCCATTTGGAATGTCCTGACATAGTGTAATCCTTTTCTTTCCGTTCTTTTATTAGCCCTTACGGGCCCCTTTGAATTCCATTCCGAGGACAAAAACCTCACGGCTTTCTACCCTGGAACTCTTCGGTTTAACGACTTTTACCTTTTTAAACAGCTGTTTTACTTCTTCCACAAACGCAGGAAAATCTTCCCCCTGAAAAGCCTTGCAGTAGTAGTTTCCCTTAGGCAGTAAAAGCTCTTCTGCAAGGAGCAGAGTCTGACGCACCAGACGCATGGATCTTTGATGATCCGCCCACTTATTACCGGAAGTACGCGGAGCCATATCTGAAATAAGCACCCTGAATGCCGGTCGTATCTTCCGTACCCGGGTGATTAATTCTTCCTCCATGATATCCTGCTGCATCCAGATAATCTCAGCCCCACCAGCTCTTGGACTATTCTCAGCAGCCTGCAGATCAACACCAACAACGATACCCTTTTCACCCACGATCTCAGAGGCGTACAGCGACCAGCTTCCGGGAAAACAACCCAGGTCCAGCACACTGTCACCACGCTTGATAAACTTATGCTTATTTAGGGCTTCTTCAAGCTTGTACACTGACCTGGCAGGATATTTATCCTTTTTGGCCTTTTTATAATAATAATCTTTTACTGTTCGCACTGCTTACCCAATTCTCATTTATTATAAAAGAGCCACCTTATGGTCGCTTTGTTTTAAGATAACAACCAAACCTGCATCCACCACTTTTTAGTCCATTTCGAATTCTTTGACAAGCTTGAATCCGTCTACACCCTAGCCCTGCTTTCCAGATAGCTTTCAACCCAGGCTAATGCTTCTTCTCTGCTCGTCACATCTCCTTCAACCTGTGCCACCTGTAATTCATCAAGAATTTTTGCAAACAACGGACCAGGCTGCAATAAAAACATATCTTTCAAATCTTTGCCGCTGACAAGTTTGGGGCCGGTTAGAGTCGGAGCTATGGTGTTTGTATAGGTCTCCAGAACTTCACAGAGTAAGCGTCCCAACTCCTCTTCCATCTCATCTGGTTTCGTGTCACCTTTGCCGGCGAGACTATCCGCCATGGCAAGAAAAAAAAGACCGATCAGGTCATCCCCTGCCCTCTTGGACAACTTCAAACAGGCCTTTTTACTGAGCCCATCTTTTCTCTGAACATTACAGAGATGAAAGGGGTGCATATGCATCCCTACGAAATTAGAGGCTCTATCGCGTTTTTCATTAGACCAGCGCAGCTCACGCCCCAAGGACTGCACCAGCTTCCTGCCCTTTTCATCGTGATTATAAAAAGTAATCCGTCCCCCCTTATCCTCGCGAATTCTCCTGGTAGACGGCTTACCAATATCGTGCAGCAGTGCAGCCCATTTCAGGAGAGATGTAATACCCGGTCGAGCCAGATAGTCTTGTAATAATGCATCACATTGCGGATAAAACTGGGCGGGAGCAGATACTATCTTTTCCATATGGCCAAGGGCCGCGAGACTGTGTTGAAAAACATCGAGGTGATGAGATGGTGGTTGCTCCAAGTCAACTCCAGCTTCAAGTTCCGGGATAATGAAAAAAAGTAAGCCGGATTCAGCCATTGCTGTAATCACTTCATGGGAACGATCAGATGCCATTATCAGGTCCATCTCATAGCTGATTCGTTCGGCTGACACACTACGAATGAGTTCCACATTCTGGACAATAGACTCTACGGTTTCAGGTTCCAGAACAAAGGCAAAGCGAGCCCATAGCCTGTATCCACGCAGCATTCGTAGAGGATCACTGACAAAAGCATCAGGACATGCCCGTAAGATTTTATTCTCCAGATCTTCCCTGCCATGCAGCGGATCAATAAGAGTCAAGTCCCCTTCTTCGCTTAAAAAATCTGCCAGGCTAATCCCCATACAATTGAGGGTAAAATCACGCATGGCAAGATCTTCTTTATACTTACTGAACCTT
>JAOZKX010000472.1 GCA_029935135.1 Desulfocapsa sp. | reverse complement strand
AAGCCCTTACTCCACCCCTTTATCCTGCGCTGATTGCGGGCGTTATCCGCACGACCGACCATCCTGTCGTTTGGGTAAAGCGGATCGGAAACATGTTATTTGTTCTGGCCACCTTGATGGTTGTCCTCACTCTAATGGGGCCGCATGAAAACTCGCGGTTCGGGTGGATGGGCGCATGTATGGGCATGTTTGCAGTCGGGGTGGCATCGTTTGCTTCTTTCATCATGTCGGACATTCTCTTTATCCTGCTCGTTTATGCGAGCCTCTGGATAAGCCAAAAGGCGAAGTCCAGGTCCTGGCATGTATTGGCCATCGGCTGTTGCTGTGGACTGGCCTATTTGACCCGAGCTGCGGGATTGGCGTTGATGGTGGCCGTGCTGTTTGATGCTTTGATTCACCGACAATGGAAGCGGCTCCTTATTGCAGGGGCAGGGATGTTCCTGATCGCAGCGCCCTATCTCTATTGGAAGACTTTTATCTATCAAGGACCCGATCCCTACATGGCCATGACCGCAAGGGGCGCCCAATTGCCGCAGGGGCTTGGTTTATTCATTCATATTCCTCTTTTCGTTGCCAAGGAACTGATTCGTGATATACCGGAAGACTTGTTCAGAATTATTCCCAACCAATTTTTCTATGCGGCAAGTAAAGTCATCGGAACAAGCGGATTATGGCGCGTTGTGGCCATGCTCGTTGGCCTGTGCAGCACGGCTGGTTTTTTCTTGCGGGCACGCCGGTGGAATTCAATGGACTATTTCTTTGCTTTTACAATTCTGTTGATTGCCGTTCTTCCGGGTACCGCCCACCAGGTGAAATATTATTTTTTCCCGATTATGCCCATTGCGGCATACTACTTGTTCACTTTCACGGGGTGGGTAGCCGGTCACTGTAAGACCCGGCTGAACCGGAGGTGGATGGGGAATGCGATCTTGGTTGCCGCAGGATGTATTTTCTTCTTTTCGCTTCTGCTGGATTTCACGGCGGGCACGATTCATTTTATTAAGGAAAATCCGCGGAGAGCATATGCCCCTTGGGCTCCGGAGCGCTTCCAGGCTTTCCACAATGAGTATGATGATGCCTGGGCGCGAGTCAGTGAATCCGCCACCTGGATCCAGCAGAACACACCGACAAACGCTTTGCTGTTATCCAGAAAACCGGATCACCTGTATGTGATGTCACAGCGTCAGGGCTGGCGGTATGAGATCCCCTCGAAGGTTCAGTGCGAGACGATAATGGAGTCGGTGGAAAAATTTGCCCCTGAACAGGCGGTTTATCTGCTTGAAGATGCCTTTCCTGCAGGGGCGTCGCTCAACACCTATGGAAACAACAGGGAACATGTCCTGAATGAAACGGTACGCAAAGTGCCGGATGCCTGGCAGCTGGTGTATTCGACACCAGAACCGGTAACCCGTGTCTGGGCTTTTGTGGAATGAAGTATGTGCGGTGTGCTCTCTGATTCAGGGGGGCAGGTTATGGGCAGCCATGCCGAACAGCCGCGGTGCCGGTCAGATGGCCAGAGCAGAAGGCCCATTGGAGGTTCCAGCCTCCTGTCGGGCCATCCAGGTCCAGGATTTCTCCAGCAAAATAGAGCCGGGGCGTCAGGCGTCCTTCCAGAGTATCCGGATTTACCTCCTTGAGGCTGATGCCTCCGGAGGTCACCATGCTCTCTTCGAATCCCCCGGTGCGGATAACCGTCAGAGGAAGAGCGGTTAATATGTGGGTGAGCTGTTCCCCTTGTGAAGCGGTCAGGCGGGAGAACGTTTGTTCCGGCGGAATGGCGGCCAAGTCGAGAAGGGTGGCTACCAAGGCCCGTGGAAGCTTCTGTGAGAGCCAGGAGTGGAGGAATTGCGCACCTTCTGTTTTTCGCAACTGGCCCCAGTCCGGCTTGTCAGGGCAGAGGCCCAAGTGAAGGTGGAAGGGTTTTCCGGCGGCTCGCCTTCGAGCGACCTCACTGGAAAGATTCAAAACGGCCGGCCCGGAAATTCCCCGGTGTGTGAAGAGCATTTCACCCTGGGAGCAGGAAGGTTGACCGCGCCCTCCCGTAAG
>JAOZKX010000106.1 GCA_029935135.1 Desulfocapsa sp. | reverse complement strand
ATATCTATACCATGTTGTTAGTGGTTTGCATCATTTCATCCGATGTCTGGATGGTCTTGGAATTAATTTCGTAAGCACGCTGGGTAGTTATCATGGTGGCCATTTCTTCCACAATGTTTACATTTGACCCCTCAAGGTAGTTTTGCAGGAGAAGGCCATAGCCATCATCACCAGGGGTACCCCCGGTGGCGGTTCCCGAAGAGGTGGTCTCACGAAAAAGATTTTTACCAATGGCAGCCAGGCCGCCGTTGTTGGTGAAGTTAACGGTTTCAAAATTACCGATTTCAGTGCTCTCCTGATCGTCACCGATAAGGGCACTGACAACACCTGTTTCACTGATGGAAATCTGTCTTGAATCGTCAGGGATGGTAATACCGGGAGTGATGGGATACCCGTCAGAATTGGTCATTCTTCCATCACTGTCTCTTTTAAATGCACCTGCACGAGTGTAGGCGATCTCACCATTTGGTAGTTCGACCTGGAAAAATCCAGATCCTTCAATGGCAACATCGAGTTCATTGCCGGTCTGGATAAGATCTCCTTCGGTAAAGAGTTTTTGTACAGCTGCAGGCCGAACACCTAAGCCAACCTGAATACCGGTAGGGGATTCGGTGTCGGCGGAAGTCTGGGAACCTGGAACTTTCATGATCTGGTACATAAGATCCTGGAAATCAGCTCGACTTTTCTTGAATCCGACAGTTGAGACATTGGCAAGATTATTAGCAATAACATCGAGGTTTAATTGCTGTGCATTCATGCCGGTTGTTCCGGTCCAGAGAGATCGTATCATGGGGGTATCCTTTTGAATGTCCTGTACAGAGGGTTAGCTGGTATATGTCATCTTAACGGATGGCAATTAGCCAAGTGTTCCAAGTTCGCTTAATTTATCACCCATTGATGAGTAACTTTTAATAACCTTGTGGTAGGTTTCAAAGGTTCTTAAAGTATCAATCATCAGGGTCATTTCTTCGGTCATATTTACATTTGAGCCTTCAAGGCTTCCCACGGCCAGATTGGGTTCTTCAATGGAGGTAGCGCTTCCGCCCTCTTTTAAAGAAAAAAGTGTGTCGCTATCCCGATTAAGAAGAGTGGTGTCGTTAACTGCAAAGACACCGATCCTGCCAACTACTGTTCGTGTCGCGTCTATGGTAAGGACAGAGACTTCCCCCAGTGTATTAACAGATATTTTTGCTGTGTCGGCATCAGGGATAAAAATAGGCTGATCGCTTTCATCAAGGACTGCCATATTGTTTCCTGTCTGCAGGATTCCCTCACCATTTAATTTGAAATCGCCTCTCCTGGTGTATTTGACCCCATCTCCTGAGAGTACTTTGAAAAATCCCTCGTCATGAATGGCAAGGTCAAGGGGGCTGGAGGTTTCTCTGATAGACCCTTGGCTGAATTCTGTGAAGTTATCACGGATTCGACTGTAATTGATCCCCTCTGCTTGGTTGATCTGTTGCTCGCCGCGGAGGATAGATTCAAAACTCATACGATTTTTTTTGTAGCCAGTGGTGTTGACATTGGCAAGATTTGCAGAAATATTTGCCATTCTCTGTTCGCGTGAGATGGCTCCTGCAAGGGCACTGTATTTTCCTGAGACCATATTTTCGTATTGGTTTAGTGGCTGATTATGAGAGTTTCTTTTCTTATATTCTTTCGGCTATTTGTTCTTTTTTCTTAAGGTGGAAGCGCATAAAAACAGCCCTAGATTATTGAAATTTTAGTTACAAGTCTGCATGGCTGACTCTTTTGTTTTTTGCGAAATGGCTGAAAGTTTAAGAAGCTGTGCAATTTCATGAGAAGACATGCCAAGGGCTGCCGAGATTTCTTCTGTGGGGATACCGGAACGAAACATTGAAAGAACATACGCATATCGCTCAGGGGCTTTTGTTTTGTTTTGTTCATTGTGGAAGGAAATCCTCGTCTGTTGAAGTTCGGTGGTGACTTCTGCCTGTTGCAGGCTGTTTTGGAAACTTATGTTTCTTGCCTGATTATCTTCTTTGCTTAAAAGTTCTTCGTGTTGATTCTCCAGTTCAGTTTCCCGACTGTTGAGAAGGTTCGAGCGGTTGTTGACGCGCCTTTGAATAATAATTGTGTAGAGAAAAATTAGAAGGCAGAGAGAGATGGATACATAGGTAAGGGTCTGTTCGTAATTTTCCATAATATTTTTATAACGATGCTTTTACTTTAGTTTTTAGTTTGAGCAATGCCTGACTGTGGAGTTGGGAAACACGACCTTCTGATACCTCAAGAACCTCTGCAATTTCTTTTTGAGTAAGTTCTTCATAATAATAGAGTGATATAACCAAGCGTTCCTTTTCTGAAAGCTGCTCCAGAATTTTAGCGATCTGCTTTGTCAGCTCAAGCTTTTCCAGACGGTTTACCGGGGAGGCATCTTTTCTTGTGTCCTCAAGTGCTTCCTGAAAGGAACGGCCCTGATCGGAATGGTCCAGTGTTTCATTAAGACTGACACAGCCAAGATGACTCACCTGACCAAGGAGTTTCTGGTACTCTTCCAGGCTGATTTCCAGTCGGTTAGCCATCTCTTTTTCATCGGGACATCTGCCCAGTTGCCTCTCAAGATCTGCCATGGTACGGGTCAGATTGTTCTGTTTTTCGCGAAGAGATCGTGAAAACCAGTCCAATTTTCGCATCTCGTCAAGAATAGCCCCGCGAATTCGATATTCTGCAAAGGTTTTAAAGAGGATTTTTTTTTCGGGTTTAAATTTGTTGGCTGCGTCTATCAATCCCATCAGCCCAGCACTGCGCATATCATCCCTGTTCATAAAAGACGGGACTTGGGTGACCATTCTCCCAACCAGTATATCAACCAGTTTCAGGTGATCTTTAATAAGGGTGGTCTTGTCGTCGGGAAGCTGATGGGGAGTGTAGGCCATATGTTAGCCTCTCCCGCTTATGTCGAGTAATTTTTTCCAGAAAAACTGGACGCCGCCCTTGGCTTCTGAAGGTGGTTGCTCGGCACAGATTGTTACCGCCAGGTTGGCAAATGCAGTGGAAATCTTTGAAGAAGGGTAGAGGTCAACAATGACCTGCTGTTTGCGAATGGCATCGACCATCTGTCTGTCTGCTGGTACGGAACCAAGGAAGTCAATGGAGATATCAAGATAGCGGTTTGATACCATGGTTAATTTCCTGTAAACATCCAGGGCTTCATTTTCATTTTGGATTTGATTAACAACCAGATTGAATCGTTTTTCATGATACTGGGTAGAGAGAAGTTTCATTAATGCATAGGCATCGGTAATTGCGGTTGGTTCAGGGGT
Organism: Desulfocapsa sp.; assembly: GCA_029935135.1. Taxonomy (GTDB): domain Bacteria; phylum Desulfobacterota; class Desulfobulbia; order Desulfobulbales; family Desulfocapsaceae; genus Desulfocapsa. The sequence goes on along the minus strand of JAOZKX010000106.1, from coordinate 3,685 downwards.
GGTGACAATCAGTATCTCCTGAGCTGCAGTATTGAAATAAGTGACATTTTCAGATATTCCTGCTTCGGTGTCAATGAGGACATAATCAAAATCATTATGCATGAGATCCAGCCCATCAAGTAGACGCAATTTTTGTTGGGAATCCAAGCGGGTGAAGTTTTGCACACCAGATCCAGCCGGTAGAATTTTTATGCCATGGGGACCATCGGCAAGAATTTCAGGTAATTCATTCTCACCGGCAAAGAAATGATTGAGGTTATATTTAGGGGCAAGTCCAAAAACCACATCGATATTAGCAAGACCTAGATCGGCATCGAGGATGAGAACCTTTTTGCCGAGTTTAGCAAGAGAAACGGCAGTATTGGCAACAACTGCAGTTTTTCCTACGCCGCCCTTGCCGCTGGTGATGGCATATACCCGTGTTGGGTGATCTGTGGAACCACTCAACTGTTCAGAAACCTTGACATTGCCTATGTTTCTGAGGGTTTTTGCCTGATCCTGAGAAGCAGATTGCGAGTTATTCATTTGCTAATCCTTTACCAGGGGTCATGATAAGTTGGGTCAGGATCTCTTTATTGGCAGGCAGCAGGTCTTCCGGGACTCTTTGGCCATTGGTGATATATGAGAAGGGGAGGCTGCCTCGTATTTGAATGTCGAGTAACATACCAAGGGTTGAGCACTCATCAATTTTTGTAATGATGGTGCTGTTAACATCAAGAGATGCAAAGCGATCCATTGCCTCATACAGTTCATTTTCGCGTGTGGTGGCAGAGAGAACAAGGTGCTTTTGGATGTCGAGGTCGGGTGCCAGGAAGCCTGCAAGCTCTTCTATGCAGAGACTGTCTTTGGGGCTTCTTCCTGCTGTGTCGATAAGGATGAGCTCCTTGTCTCTATGCTTGAGAAGCATTTGCTCAAGTTGCTGCGGGTTAAGAACCACCTCAACCGGAATATTCATTATTTCGCCATAGACCTTTAACTGTTCCACTGCAGCGATTCTATAGGTATCAATAGTTATCAGGGCAATGGAAGATGAGTAACTGCTTATGTAGCTGGCAGCAATTTTTGCAAGGGTGGTGGTTTTTCCGACCCCTGTGGGGCCAACGAGGGCAATACGATGCTGGCGGACACCTTCCGGGAATATGTCATCATTTGTCTGGAGTAGATTTGCAAATGTCTCTGCTATATATTGCTGTTGTTTAAACGGGTCAGAGAGTTCCTCGACAGTTAGCGTTTCTCTAGCATAACTACTGATTGTCCTGGCATTTTCTGCACTGATGCCATAGTCAAAGAGTCTTTGCTGCAGGGAGCGCAGGTCGCTGTTGTCAATGTGCTCGGCTTCACTTTCCTGGGGCTGTCTATTGCCGGAGACATGGATTCTGTTCATGTCCTGGGCAAGGTTTTTGATCATATCTTTCAATTCGTCAACTTCAACCTGCAGATTGTTTGCAGGGGGGACTGGAGCAGCCTGTTTTTCTGCTACTACTTCTTTTTGAGCCTTTGGAGAGAAGTTAAGGTGCATACCTGCATTGTAGGTAAGTAAATCCTTTCTTTCCTTTATTCCATCATCAACCGGGATGTTTGCACTGTTGCCGCCTGGAAATTGTTCCGACCACTGGGTGTCTATTGCAGCAGTGATTTCCATGGTGGATTTGCCAAAACCGAGTTTTCCTGAACGGATGGTTTTGGTGGAAAGAATAAGTGCATCAGGACCAAGTTCATCCTTGACCATCTTTAATCCACTTGCCATATCTTGAGATTCAAATACTTTAACTTGCATTGAGTGTCACTGTTCCAAGGGATTTGATTTTAATATTTGGTTGTACCTCATTATGTGAGAGTACGACCAGGGACGGGTAGTATCTTTCTGTCAGTTTGCGTACATGGGGTCTTATCTGTGGAGCTGCAAGCAATGCCGGGCGCTGGCCTCCGTCAAACAGGGGGATCGCAGCACCGATGGAATCGAGGATGAGTTGCGCCTTATTGGGGGCAATTGCCAGGTAGCTACCCGATTCCTTGTGCTGGATGGCTTGAGAAATTTCTTCTTCCACATCCTTGTCAAGTGTTATCAGAGGGATTGTTCCATCGACGGCAAGGTCGTTGCTGATTGTTCTTGACAGGGCATGGCGAACATATTCTGTGAGAATCTCAGTGTCTTTTGTTATAGGTGCCCAATCGGCCATGGATTCCAGGATCGTGCGCAGATCTCGAATAGAAACACCCTCGGAGAGAAGGTTTTTCAGGATATGCATAATGGTCCCCAGAGAGACGATGGCTGGTACCAGTTCTTCCACAAGTTTCGGGTAGGTTTTGGCCAGGTTCTCGAGAAGATCCTGGACTTCCTGTCTGCCGATCAGCTCATGACTGTGTTGTTTGATAATTTCAGAGATATGTGTTGCCATCACGGTAGTACAGTCAACAACTGTATAACCGGCTATCTGAGCTCTTTCTTTCTTGTCTTCAGTGATCCAGATGGCAGGCAGGCCAAAGGCAGGTTCCTGGGTTGGTACCCCTTTAATGGTCTCTGTAACCATGCCTGGATCCATTGCCATAAAATGGCCGGGAAGCATTTCAGCACTTGCAATTTGCACCCCTTTCAGGGCAAGGGTGTATTGGTTGGGAGAGAGTTGCAGGTTGTCTTTGATATGTACGGGAGGTACAATAAAGCCGTTGCTCAGGGCAAATTGTCGGCGTATGGACTGGATGCGGACAAGGAGCTCTCCGTCCTGTGCCGAATCGACAAATGGAATAAGACCATAACCAACTTCTAGTTCCAGAAGGTCGACATTGAGTAGATCTGAGTAGTTTTCTTCAACTTTGGGAGCTGGTTCACTTATTTCTTCAGCTTCGATTGTTTCCAGTTCAGCCTTTTTCTGCTTGTCAAGGCTGTAGCCGCCAAAGCCGGTAAGGAGAGATAGAAGCATAAAGGGGATGAACGGCAGTCCGGGAATAAGGGCAAAGACGAGAAGGACTACAGAAACAACCCAGAGAGCGACGGAATAACGACTGAATTGAGTTTTTAATTCAGAACCAAAGTCAGTACCGCTGGATGACCTGGTAACCAGAAGACCGGCTGAGGTGGAAATAATAAGGGCAGGAATCTGACCTACAAGCCCATCACCAACGGTGAGAATTGTGTAGTTTGCTGCAGCTTCAGCCATGGGCATTCCCTTTTGCAGAACGCCAATAATAAAACCGGCACCAATATTTACCAGGGTAATGATGATACCGGCAATGGCATCACCTTTAACAAATTTTGAGGCACCGTCCATGGCTCCGTGAAAGCTCGCTTCATTGGAGATGTCTTCTCGGCGCTGCCTGGCGTCATCTTCATTGATAAGCCCTGCGTTTAGATCAGCATCAATGGCCATCTGTTTACCCGGCATGGCATCCAGAGTAAATCGGGCGGCGACTTCAGCAACGCGACCGGCACCCTTGGTGATAACCATAAAATTGATAAGGACTAGAATGACAAAAATTACCAGCCCAACGACATAATTACCTCCGACCACAAACTGGCCAAATGATTGAATAACCGAGCCGGCGGCAGATGGTCCCTGGTCACCTTTAATCAGGATTAACCGGGTGGAGGCAACATTTAAGGAGAGTCTGAAGAGGGTTGTTGCCAGCAGGATAGAGGGGAAAATTGAAAAGTCAGTGGCCTTTACGGTATAAAGACTGATGATCT
>JAOZKX010000471.1 GCA_029935135.1 Desulfocapsa sp. | reverse complement strand
CCTCCTCTGTCTCAGGCCCAGAAATGTCTGGAAGAACACGGCATCTGTTACCTGCCCGGCGAGGCCTTTCTCCAGGCTGGCTGGGGGCGGCTTATCCAATCCATGCGCTTCACCTCCACTTTTAATATTATCGGCCCCCTGACCAAACCATGTGCCAAGACAACCTCCATTGTTATCGGAGCATATGCCCCGGAGATTTGCCCACAGCTCATCGAAGTCTTACGCGGAACCGGCACAAAGGCAGCGATAAGCCCTTACGGCATGAGCAGCAGACACGACCCATCCACTGGGATTGATGAGGTATCGGTCTGCGGCCCCACCAAAATCGTTGAGCTGCGCCATGGTCAGGTGGAGACCTACACTCTGACTCCGGCAGATTTCGGTATCAAAGAGCATCCATTTACTGCAATTGCCAGTAAAAAAGATGCCAATGCCAATGTGACTGCCATCCTAGAGGTACTCTCCGGCCAGGCCGACACTCCGGTGGCCGACCTGTTCTGTGTTAACGCAGCCTGTGCACTGAGAGTCAGCGGCATGGAAGAAGATCTGCAAAGAGGCACAGAGATGGCCCGTGAAACCATCGCTAACGGTCGAGCCCTTAAAAAATTGGGACAGCTTATCCGCTTTCAGGGTGATAAAGATGGAGAGGAAAAATTTGCCGCATTACTAAAAAAGCTCTGATACTCTCATTTTTTGCATGATTGTGATGAGCAACGAATCAGTGAACCAATCAGGATTCCGCATGTATTTTCCCCGGCAACTACTCCTGAAGCAGCAAAGTGCTCACGGATTTTCTTTAAAATTGGAGTCATGTGGGCTGTCCACGCTTCAACCAAAGCAAAAAACAGTTCGCGAAGTCAGACAGACATATTGGTACAACAACATTCAATGATGCCACCGATGGAACCTTCAGCCCGAATGGTCTCCTCCACAGCTGCCTGAACATCTTTGCTGTCCCACGCGTATGTAAAACCACCACAAAAAATTTACTGGCACCAAACAACCACATTGTGGTATGTTCCAGCTATCGTCGCTACTCTTTTTAAATTGTAGTGTGTTTTTTTTCAGCAATGATACATTCATAGTATTGGTGCCAATCTCTTATATCCATGGAGGAGTACAATGAAATTTGAGACAGCAGCCCTGCACGCAGGCCGCACAGTTGACAGCGAGACATTATCCTGCGGTGTTCCTATCTACCGGACGGCTTCCTACCTTTTCAAAGATACTGAACACGCGGCCAACCTCTTTGCCCTGAAAGAACTGGGGAATATCTATACAAGAATCGGCAATCCAACCCAGGCCGTCCTTGAAGAACGGGTTGCCATGCTTGAAGGCGGAGCGGCCTCTCTTGCCCTGGCCTCCGGCACCTCTGCCATCTTTTACAGCATAATCAACATCTGTGCGGCAGGTGATGAAGTGGTGGCGGCAAACAATCTCTACGGCGGTACCTACTCCCAGTTCGATTCCATATTGCCCCAGTTGGGAATCAAGGTAAAACTTGTAGACCCCGGCAACCCGGAAAACTTCAAAACGGCAATCAATGAAAAAACCCGGGCACTCTACTTTGAAACTATAGGTAATCCAGGGCTCACCATGACCGATATTGAGGCAGTGGCAAAAATTGCCCAGGAACACAACCTGCCGCTCATCGTGGATTCCACCTTTACCCCGCCATGTCTCCTCCGTCCCATCGATTACGGAGCCAACATTGTCATCCATTCACTGACCAAGTGGATCGGTGGTCATGGAACAGTGCTGGGTGGTATTGTCACCGATGCAGGCAATTTTGACTGGACGGACTCGAAATTCACTCTCTTTAACGAACCGGATGCATCCTATCACGGACTCCGCTACGCCCATGATCTTGGTGAGATGAATCCCATTGCCTTTGCCCTGCGCATGCGCCTGGTACCACTGCGCAACCTTGGTGCCTGTATTTCACCGGACAACTGCTGGTCCTTTCTCCAGGGTCTGGAGACATTGAGCCTGCGGATGGAACGCCATTCAGAAAATGGACTGGCTGCGGCCGAATTTCTGCAAGATCACC
>JAOZKX010000470.1 GCA_029935135.1 Desulfocapsa sp. | reverse complement strand
TCATCTTGTCCAACCCATTTACCAGTAAGAAATCAATCTCTCCCTGCTCCCTTTCCTGTAGTATTTGCTGCAACTCTGCTGTGGTCAATATATGGAAACGCTCAAGAGCAAATGACACGGAAGGCAGAAAGAGAGTGATCAGAAAAAAGAATAAAATAGAACTGTTACGATAGGATTGGAGTGTAGTTACACTGTGTTGCACGGGATCTCCTAGGGCAATGAATAAAGAAAACCTCTTCGAAACCTATATTCTCTATAGTCATTCTATCATTAATCAAAAATTTGTTGAAGTTTTAGAGAATTTTTTCTTCACAAGAGCCTTTTGATACTGCAAATACAGTGGGCTAGCACCAAGACTCTTGTTTATAGTTAGCTCCCAATTGGATCATTTTGCAAAAATCTCATTAATAGTTAAGATCTCTTCAATGTATCCTCTAAAACTCGATAATCCGTTTTCCCTGTTCCCAATACTGGTATTTCTGCAATCTCTATAATACGCCGAATATTATGGAGTGGAGAAAAGCCGGCTTCCCGAAGCGTCCTGTTTGCCTCTTCCCGTGAGATTCCCCTGGTCACAAAGAGGACAATTTCCGGGTGGTCATCTCCAGGCGTTGCCGTAACAGCCAGAACGGATTCATCATCTCTCTGAAACTGATTGGCCAACACCTCCTCGATGGCTGGCAGGGAGATCATTTCACCACCGAGTTTTATAAATCTCTTCAGGCGTCCGGAAAAAGTGAGAACGCCACCACTATCCCTGACAAGATCACCGCTGTTATACCACTGTTTACCATCCCGTTCGACAAAGGGAGATTTTCCCTGAAAATTCAAATAGCCTGAAAAGACATTGGGCCCCCGCAGGAGCAGGCAGCCTTTCTCCCCCTCCTTGACAACTACTCCTGTTTCCGGGTGAACAAGCAGATACTCCATTGACGGCAAGACTCGTCCTATGGTGCCCGGTTGTGGATCCATGGGATCATTAATACTTACCACAGGGGAACATTCTGTTATGCCATAGCCTTCACATACCGTTACCTGAGGAAAACTACTTTGCAGAGCATCGTAGACATAGGGCTGACATTTTTCTGCTCCGGTAAAGGCTATTCGTACATGACCCAGGGATTTCCCACCAGTTCCGTTGGCAATACCATTTAAAAATGTTGGTGTACCAATCAACAGTGTGACTCCATGAGCAGCTGTGATATTGGCAAGTAATGCACCTTCTGTCGGATTGGGTGAGTAGACTGTCGGTAACCCCATAACCAGTGGCATAAGCAATGTACCGGCAAGCCCTAAAGAATGAAAGGGTGGGAGCATCCCGAGTAATCTGTCTTCTTCATGGAGAGTGAGTACCGAGGTGAAATCTGCAATATTCGTCAGGAAATTGGAGTGGCTGAGGGGAACAGCCTTTGGATGCGACTCGGAACCAGAGGTAAAAAGAATTGCTGCATTTTCCTGTACAGCTGTTTTCTCCAGCTTTTTTACGGAAAAGCAGGCACGGAACAACGCTCTGAGTTTTGCTGTCTTTGAAAGCGAGGCCGCAAGCTCTTCAAGAAAAATAAAATGAACACCTGTAGCATCAAGATCAAGGCCCTGCCCCTTTACTTTGTCATACAATGCCTTGGCGGTAAGCACATGCTTTACTCCTGCATTTTCCAGGCAATACTGCATATTACCAGCCCCCACAGTCCAGTTTACCATCACCGGAACCTTTCCGGCAAATAATACACTGAGATAGGCCACCACTGCACTGACAGTTGCTGGGAGCATTATTCCAACCCGGGATTCTGCTATCTTTTCAATGGTGCCCTTTAAGGCAAATATCCCGGTAAGAAGTTGTCGATAGGTCTTAGGGCCACTGATATGATCAGCAACGATCACCTTCGCTGGATGCTTTACAGCCTGTTGCAGGAACAGTTCTGCAACGGTCTCACCTTCTGGAATAACCAAGGGAGCATCGGTACGACTTTCAAACCAACGGCTATCAACATCTATCTCCTCATTTTCAGGGGAGCTGAACTCTCCTGCTGCTGCGAGCATGCAGTGGGCTT
>JAOZKX010000105.1 GCA_029935135.1 Desulfocapsa sp. | reverse complement strand
TCAATTCAACCTAATCTGCTTGACTCCTATACATTCTTCGCTATAACAATAAAAGATAGATACAAAATTAATAGTTATTCTTTAACTATCCCTATAGATAGGAAATAACAGGATATCCCGTGAGTGATGTCATCCGGAGGATCTATGGCCAAAGCGACAAAAACTGCCAATAAAAAGGCAGTTACTCCACCAGATTCAGGCGAGAGAAAAGAAAAAAAACTTTACACCGTCACCTTCTTTTACAAATGGTGTAAGTCCTGTGGACTGTGCACAGCTTTTTGTGCCAAAAAAATCATTCTTACTAATGAGACAGGTCAGCCCTACATTGATGAAATAGATAAATGTGTAGGGTGCCGATTATGTGAGATTCACTGTCCCGATTTTGCGATTACCATTAAAAACAGACATCCGGAAAGGAGAGAAACTGATGCCCGCTAATGAACAGGTCAAAAGAGTTCTTCTTCAAGGAAATGAAGCAATTGTGGCCGGTGCCCTTGCTGCTGGTTGCCGTTTTTATGCCGGCTATCCAATCACACCTGCATCTGAAATCAGTGAACTGTTATCAGTTAAACTACCGGAAATAGGCGGGACATTTATTCAAATGGAGGACGAAATCGCTTCCATGGGTGCAGTCATTGGCGCCTCCCTTGCCGGTACAAAATCGTTGACGGCTACCAGTGGACCAGGCTTTTCCCTTATACAGGAAAATCTTGGTTATGCCTGTGTGGCTGAAGTACCCTGTGTGATCGTCAATGTTATGAGAGGCGGTCCTTCCACCGGACTCCCCACGAGTCCTTCGCAGGGCGATGTGCAGATGGCAAGATGGGGGACACATGGGGATCATCCCATCATTGTCCTTGCTGTATCATCTGTTGCTGATTGTTTTTCTGTAACAGTAAAGGCCTTCAATCTTTCTGAAAAATATCGTGTTCCTGTCATTATTCTTTCGGACGAAGTTGTGGCCCATACCCGGGAAGCAGTTGCCTTGCCAGAGAGTGAACAGATTCGGGTCATTGATAGAATATCACCAGATGTTCCCCCGGAGTGGTACAAACCATATGCTGATAACAATCGTGGCGTTCCTGATATGGCATCATTTGGTGATGGCTACAGGCATCATGTTACCGGACTCATCCATGATGAACATGGCTACCCCACCCAGAATCCTCAGGAAGTAGAAAAGTTCTACAAACGGATTCATGGAAAAATATCCAAGGGGTTCCAGGATATTCAAGTCACCAAGACCTATCTTATGGAAGATGCTGAAATATGTGTTATTGCCTATGGCTCAGTGGCCCGGTCCGCCCTGAAGGCAGTTCGCCTGGCCAGAGAACAAGGGGTTAAGGCTGGACTGGTACAGTTGGTAACACTCTTTCCATTTCCCAGGAAAAGTGTAGACACCTACCTGCGTCAATGTCGCGTGGCCATAGTTCCTGAAATGAACATGGGCCAGATGAGCAGGGAAATTTCCCGTGTTAATCAGGCCAATTGTCGAATAGTGAAACATAACAGAGTTGATGGACACTTAATCAGCCCTGAAGAAATATTAAAGAGAATAGTTAAAGCATGATTGTAAAAGATAATCTGATGGCCACCCTGATGATAAAAAAGGAGAGCTGAAATGCTGGAACGCGCTGAAATAATCCGACAGGAATATCTGCGTCATGATAAAAAATTCCCCCATGTCTGGTGCCCTGGATGCGGCAATGGCATTGTTATGGGAGCATTGCTCCGTGGTGTGCATACGCTTGCACTGAGTAAAGATGAAGTGGTCCTGGCTTCCGGAATTGGCTGTTCCGGAAGAATGCCTACCTATATAGACTTTAACACCATCCACACAACACACGGTCGGGCCCTGACATTTTCCACCGGAATCAAACTGGCAAAGCCTGAACTTACTGTGATTACCGTAATGGGGGATGGCGACGCCACTGCCATCGGGGGCAATCACTTTATCCATGCGGCCAGGCGAAATCTTGACATCACTGCTATTATTATTAATAACTCCACCTATGGTATGACGGGAGGGCAATATTCTCCTACAACCCCATATGGTTCCGTGTCAACCACTTCTATTTACGGACATGTTGAGCACGCTTTTTCCATAGCCGAGCTTGCTGTAACGGCTGGGGCTTCTTTTGTTGCCAGAGGAACAGTGTACCATGCAACACATCTTGAAGAAATAATTCAGCAGGCAATCAAGAAAAAGGGTTTTTCTGTGGTGGAAGTTATCTCTAACTGCCATGTCCAGCATGGGCGGAGAAACAAGCTTGGGGGTGCTGTTGAGATGATTAACAGCTACAATGAAAATGCCGTTACTGTTACTAAAGCTGCCAAGATGAGTGAGGAAGAGCTGGTCGGGAAGTTCACCATTGGTGTACTGGCAGATATAGAAAAACCAATTTCTACTGAGCAGTATCAGAGAGTGATTACTGAGGCCAGAAAAAATGCTGTGAAAACTGCCGAAGAAAAAGAAAAAACCAAGGTGAAACGCTATGAGTGATGAAAGATACGAGATCAGATTCAGCGGCTCTGGCGGACAGGGTATCATAACTGCAGCTGTAGTCCTTGCCGATGCACTTGGCTCTTTTGACAATAAGTATGTTTGCCAGACCCAAAGTTACGGTCCTGAAGCACGAGGAGGGAAAAGTAAGGCTGAAGTTGTTATTTCCAGTTCCCCAATTGATTATCCCAAGGCCCTTGAGGTTGATCTACTTCTGGCCATGACCCAGACTGCCTGTGATGCCTACTTTTTTGACATTAAGCCTGAAGGCCTCCTGGTAGTGGACAGTGGACTGGTGGAGCAATTACCAACCAGTCGTGCTGTTTCAATTCCTTTTACTCATATTGCCAGGAAAGAAATCGGCAGGGAACTCGTTGCCAATATGGTGGCTCTTGGAGCTGTTGGCTATTTATCCAATCAGGTTGGACTTGGAAGCCTGGAAAAAGCCCTCCTGGCACGTGTTCCGAAAGGGACAGAGAAAATGAACTCTGAAGCCCTGCAAGCAGGTATTGAAGCGGCCAGGAAGATAGACATTGATTCCTTACCCCGCTCAGTGCTTTCTGACTGGGACGATGAACTTTAATAGAAGATTGGGAGGGATTAAATGAATGCGATATCCAGCTTTATAGTTGAATACAAAATCTTCTTTATTGTGGGCGGCGTTGCCCTCTGCGCTTTTTTCTTTCTTAGCGCCAGCCTTCGGGGAAATGTAAAAAAAGGAATAATTGCAGTGATCGTTATTGTTGCAGTTGGTATGGGCTATTTCCTTATCACCGGCAGGTCAGCACTGGATATCCCAAAAGACCTCAACGCATTCTTCAGTAAATCCCCCACAACACTTGAGTCCAGTCACACCTACTACAGGGACCCGGAAGAACGAAGTGAAAACAGAGAGTAAGCAGGTAATATACTCAAAGGGTACAACGGGATGGCTGTTGCACTTTTTTACCAACTGCGGCTGAGTAAATAATCGTCTCTTCTTTGCTGTCAAGCTGCAACAGTGTGTTCACCTCATCGTCGTAGAAGGCTGCAACCGGGCAACCGCCACACCCTGTAGCTTCAGCGGCCAGCAGGAGATTCTGGCAGATATGGCCAGAATCAATGAGGAGATAGCGCATGCCACGATTCCCATATTTACTCATGCAACGCCTGTAAACAGCGGTCCAAAGGAAGGTTACTGCAGATTGAGCCATAAAGCGCTGATTCATACAGGCCGCAGCAACACTTTCTGCACTATCCCTGTCACTGATTCTGTCTAAGGCGAACCCTTCCACATCAAAATGATAGAGACCCGGATCCAGATCCTCCACCAGGTTGGCACTAAGGTATGTCTCCACAGGATAGAGGGCACCTCCTGAAGGGGCTGTGCGAAATGAATAGTTACCGGCCTTTGCAGTAATTCCCTGGCTGGACCAGAGCATAAATGCGAGTTCTTCCATGGTTAGTGGTTCCATAAGAAAACGCCGCAAAGATCGTCGTTCCTGGAGAAGGGGAGTGATTCTCGCTTCGTCTAGTTCCCAAGTGCGTGGAAGTTGGATTTTTTCTGCCGCAGGATATTTTTTAAATGTATCCACCTCGGCAATTGCCGGTCGCTTGCAAGATTGTATTGTTTCTCGACAATAGGCTGTTTCCTGCAAATATTTGTATCCACTGCACTCTTCAAGTTCAGGCATTTTTTTCTCCCGCGTTCCTGGTTGTCTGTTCTTTTGCAAGCTGTCCACATGCTGCGGAAATATCACCACCACGACTACTGCGGATAAATACAGAATAGCCGCAATCTCGCACTATTTTCTGGAAGGCATACACACGATTACGGCTGGGACTTTTAAAACCAATTCCGGGTGATTCGTTGTAGGGGAGAAGATTGATCTTGCAGGGAATTCCCTTAAGGATCTGGCCGAGCTTTCGCGCCTCATCGTCGGAATCATTTACCCCCTGGAGTAGGATATATTCAAACATGATCCGTTTTCTCTTCGGCATGGGGAAATCTCGACAGGCCTGGAGGAGTTCCGCAAGTGGGTATCGTTGATTAACTGGCATAATTTCACTTCTTGTCTCGTCATCTACCGCGTGCAGAGAAATGGCAAGGTTGACATCTGTCTGTTCACCAAGCAGATGCATCTTGGGGGCAATGCCGCAGGTGGAGACAGTAATTCGGCGACTGGTAAGATCGAGACCTCGCTGTTCAGTGAGGATTGAAATAGACTTCACTAGATTTTCCAGATTATTCAGCGGTTCTCCCATGCCCATAAAAACAAGGTTTGTTATCCGATCAGGCCCTATGCGTTTTCCTTTTGGTTGGTGCCGAACGAAATCAGCAACTGCACAAACCTGATTCACAATCTCTGCTGGTGTGAGATTACGGACAAAACCCATTGTTGCCGTAAGGCAGAATGAGCATTTCATGGCACAGCCAACCTGGCAGGAAATACAGAGGGTATTACGATCTGGTTCCGGGATCAGTACGGACTCTATCAGGTTACCGTCGTCAAGCTTAAAGCCAAATTTGACGCAACCGTCTTCGGATCGCTGCATCTTTGGATCTGTAAAAGAGGACATGTATGCATGTTCTGCAAGGCGAGCACGAAAGGATTTTGCCAGATCTGTCATCTGAGAAAAAGCAGTAATGTCAGGCCGGTAGAGCCAACCCATGATCTGTTTTCCGCGAAATGCAGGTTCATCCAGGCTTTCCACATAGGTGATAATCTCTTCCTGGGTTAAATTCCGAAGATCTGTTTTTTTATTCATATTACAATCCGCGAAAGTTCTCTGGTGTTAAAGGTTGTTTTCCCTGGAGCGCATCTTGTATCGTTTTCAGCATGGAGTCACGGTCCCGTGCCAACCGACCGCTTATGGGCAGGTAGTTTGAGGCATGATTGGCCATGAACTGTACCCTGTCACAGGTAAGATTACGGAGCAATTCCTGTAACTCGAGAAGGATGGCATTGCTGTCTGGAAGCTGAAATGTTCCCTCGACATATTCTTTGCCAAGTGGAGTGTTGGCAAGGGGCATAAGACAAAGAGCTGCAATTTGTCCGGGTGCCATTTGTGAAAGAACCCTGCCACTTTCTCGTGCATGTTTGAGGCTTCCGGATACACCGGCAAGACCAAGAAGGACCGTAGTAGAAAGAAATATACCAGCTTTTTTCACATTTACCGCCGCCTGGATCATCGATTGGGCAGACTCGCCCTTTTTCACTTTGATAAGTACTTCATTGGAACCACTTTCAAAGCCCATATAGATACGATGTAGACCCATAGCCTTTAATTCAGTTAATTCTGCAACACTTTTAGAGCGAATCGCTTTGGCATTTCCATATAGTGCAATACGATTTACCCAGGGGATATGTTTTTTTATAAGTGCGAAGATTTCCAGCAATCGAGATTGGGAAAGAATGAGCGCATCTCCGTCGGCGAGAAATACTCGTTTCTGTCTCTTGCAGTATTGAGCTGCAAAGTGTAAATTTTCCAATACCTCGTCTTCGTTACGGATACGAAACTGTTTGTCTTTATAGGCACCGCAAAAGGTACAATGATTATGGGAACAGCCCACCGTAACCTGAATAATTATAGAATCAGCTTCACTGGGTGGGCGAATAATGTCCCCATCATAGTTCATACGATTCAGGCCTTACCCCTTGTGCCGGGCTTCAAATTCCTGCATAAAACTGACCAGCCTTACAACACCTTCACGGGGGAACGCATTGTAAATTGAAGCACGACACCCTCCAATGGAACGGTGTCCCTTAAGTCCATTGAGCCCGATTTCAGCAGCCCGGGCGACAAACTCCGTTTCAAGCTCTGGCGTGGGAAGATTAAAGGTTATATTCATCAGGGAGCGGGATGATTTTTCAGCATGCCCTCGATAGAAATCAGTTCCGTCTATCTGTTTGTACAGAAGTGCCGCTTTTTCATTATTTATTTCTTCAATCTTTGCCACGCCACCTTGTTTTTTTAACCATTTCAATACCTCTCCAACACCATATATGGCAAAGCAGGGTGGGGTGTTAAACATGGAACCTTTGTCTGCATGAGTTTTATAGGTGAGCATGGTCGGAGTGTTTTCGGGAGTCTTTGCCAGAAGATCGTCTCGAATAATGACAACGGTAACTCCTGCGGGTCCCATGTTTTTCTGAGCACCGGCAAAAATCAGACCAAATTTTGACACATCTATTTTCCTTGAAAGTATATCAGAGGACATATCTGCAATAAGCATTTTGTCAGAGTCTGGAAAATCGGCAAATTGAGTGCCGTAAATAGTATTATTGGAAACCAGGAAAAGATATTCAGAGTCCGAATTAACGGTGTATTCATCAGGGGCAGGGACTCTATTATAACTTGCATCCTCAGAAGAGTATGCAACTTCAATATCTCCAAAGAGCTTTGCCTCTTTAATCGCTTTTTGGGCCCAGGCTCCGGTATTTAAATAGGTGGCCTTTTTTTCTTTTGCGAGGAGATTCATGGGGATCATAAAAAATTGTGAGGAGGCACCGCCTTGAAT
>JAOZKX010000469.1 GCA_029935135.1 Desulfocapsa sp. | reverse complement strand
ATGTCCATTAACAGAACCATCCTTATTGGTTGCCACCAGCACGATGGAATCACCAATCTTCACCTTCATCCCCTTGGCAATCAGTTCGGGAACAAGGATTTCACCCTTCACCAGTAGCCCCTCTTTCTTGCCCTTGATAATTCGATCAGCAAGCATGGGAACAGTCTTCAGTTCCTGTTCCGGGTTCACTGCATTAAGCCTAATATTGGTCGTTTCCGTGTAATTACTGAACATGGCCCCAAGTTTAATACGCATGGAGTAGGCTGCAATATTTGGATTCTCATCAAGACTCTTTTTGACCAGCTGAATCTGCTTCCCTTTCATATTCCTGTCCAGAGGTAGGCTGTCTATGGAAGCCAGATAGCCTTTTTTATGCACCTGCAGATGTCCCAGCATGGAGTCGGTGATCTGACCAATCATCATACTTTTAAAAGAACCGGAGATGGAAATAAAAAGCAATACCGCCACAACACCAAGGGTAATCAGGGTGGAGGTAAGCAGAGTTCTCCGCATATAGCGTCTGAGATTACGAAGGGCAAGCTTGACTATATTAAACATGATTGCCTCCTTCACCCTGCAGCAATTTTCCATCCTCAAGGGTAAATATCTTCTCCGCATTATTGACGACCTTCGGGTCATGGGTGGAAAAGATAAAACTGGTACCAAATTCGTCACGCATCTTTTTCATCAGTTCAATCACATGATTGGCTGTGGTACGATCCAGGTTGGCCGTGGGTTCATCTGCCAGGACAAGACTGGCGTTGGTCACCAGGGCTCTGGCCACGGCGACCCGCTGTTTCTGGCCACCTGAAACCTGACTGGGAAACTTATGCCCTTGATCTCCCATACCAACGGCTTTCAACAGTTCATTGACCCGCTCCGTCCTCTTTTTCTTCGGCCAGTTCTGCACCATCAGAAGAGGATATTCAACATTTTCAAAGACAGTGAGCACCGGAAGCAGATTGAAATCCTGGAAAACAAAACCGATATGCTCTCCCCTGAAACGAGCTGCCTGCTGTCGATTAAGGCTGCTGATATCCTTGCCCACCACCTGCAGACTCCCCTTGCTTGGTGGATCGAGACAGCCGATCATATTCAGGAGTGTTGATTTGCCACTGCCGGAAGGGCCGACAAAGGAGACAAAAGAGCCTTCTTCTATGGTAAAGCTTACTCCCTGAATTGCATGTACAGCGATATCACCGCTGACATAGGTCTTTTCCAGTTGATTTGCGACTACCACGGACATGCTATCTCCTTTTTTATCAAAGTTAACACAAAAAACAGCTGTAATGTATGTTTACACATCTGAACATTTCCCCCAGAAGGGATATGATAATCATTTACTTTCTTTTGGGAAGGTGACAGACAAGATTAGATGTAGGCTGGCAATGGTCCTTCAGGATATGCTGATTATAGGCGGTGAGCAGATCATCTTTTTTCAGACACCCGACAACCTGACCCGAATGGGTAACAGACATAACCGGCAGAAAGGAAAAATGATGATTGCTGAACAGATGAAAGGCATCTTCCAGGTTATCATTTTCATTAACCGTGGCCAGCTCCCGGACCATTAAATCCGCCGCAGTAATTGAGGCATCTGTTGGACCGGGTTCATTTAAAAATGCCCGTACATCGCGAAGGGTCAGAATACCGGCCAGCTTCCCCTCTTCATCACTGATCATAAAATGGGGAAAAGAACTGTTCAGCATCTGGTCCATAATTTCGCTAAGGGGTGTCTGGCTGGACAGCAGTGTCTGGTCAGTACAGAGATAATCGCGGATTTTCAAAGACCGCAGACGATTTGCATCATGGCCCCGTACAATTCGTATTCCCTGCATAAGAAGTTTTGTTTCATAAATGGAAAATCCATGCAGCAGGCGCACAACAATAATACTTGGTATGCAGGCAAGCATCAGAGGTAGGATAATTTCATAGTTATAGCTCAACTCAAAGATGGTGAGGATGGCAGTTATAGGAGCCAGAGTAGTCCCGGCAACCATCGCCCCCATACCGACCAGGGCAAAATGACCCGGCAACATGGGAGATGTGGGCCAGATAA
>JAOZKX010000468.1 GCA_029935135.1 Desulfocapsa sp. | reverse complement strand
TGGTGTTTGTGCCGTGGTATGATGCCAATCTCCTGATTAATAAACTGACCCTTAATGCCTTTGATAAGGGATCGAAACAGCCTGAATACAAGATCTGTGCAATTCGGATCAAGAAGGCGTAACTTATGGCTATCTCCGGGATATTGGTACACTGTCTGAAGGATGATCTTGTTGTGGTCGAGCAGCAGGTCACTGCCATGAGTGAGCTGACCACCTATGGCATTCATGAAGATGCTTATGTGGTTGCTGTGGTGGAATCTCCATCGGATACCATAGAGAAAGTGGTGAAGAAAATTGGTAATATGGATGGTGTCTTGACCGTCTATACCACCTATTTAACCATTGAAGATGAGATTGATGACGATGGAAAGCTCACCACGAATCTCTCTGCTACACAGCACATGAAGATGGAACCCAGACAGGACGATTGATAGTCTGTACATGTCACCCGCCTGCTCCTCGCTTTTACGAAGCAAGGAGCAGGCGGGTTTTTTAAGGATCTTATTGTAGACATATACCCACAATGTGGTGGTCACTGTTATGAAGAGGTAGAGATATGACAGGGTCGAATCATTTTCTTCGTCCGCCAGGGGCTCGAAGTGAAGAAGAGTTTCTTTCCAGATGTCTGCAGTGCGGGCAATGTGCACAGGTGTGTATCTTTGACTGCATTAAAATGCGGCGCGGCTTTAATTTCTTTATGGCCGGAACTCCAGAAATTGATCCCAAGGCCGCTCCCTGCTATCTCTGCATGCGCTGTTCTGCCATCTGCCCATCCGATGCCCTCCATGATGTCGATATTTATGATGTGCGCATGGGATTTGCAGAACTTGATAGGAAAAAGTGCCTCACCTGGACAGAGGAGTTGCTGTGCAGAAGTTGTTATGAACGCTGTCCCATCAAGTGGAAGGCCATGATCCTTGAGAGGGGAGAGTATCCTGTGATTACCGATGAATGTGCTGGCTGCGGACTCTGTGAACATGTGTGCCCAGTGGATGCCATTGTTGTGACCCCCACCAGGTTTCAGAATAAAAACAAAGGTCCCGGGGGAGGTGCGTGATGAAAAAGGCAGATCTCAAGACCTATCGGCGTGCTTTTCAGATCTTTGTGGCTCTGGCCTTTATCCTTATCCCCCTGTTGAACCGTTCACGCTATTCCATGGTCTACGGGAATTTCCTCTCCTTCCATGCCTTTGGTGTTCCCTTTGCCGATCCTCTGGCGGTTCTGCAGCTGACCATCAAGAACTGGTACTTTACCCTGGATAATTTCATCGGTACTCTGCTGCCACTGATCCTTGCCTTTGCTCTGGGAACAGTCTTCTGCTCCTGGATTTGTCCCTACGGTCTTTTGTCTGAATGGACACAGAGATTGAACAGAAAGTTCTTGCCGAAAAGCTATAAAGGACTGCCACTGAGCAGAAACGGATTTTCTTTTAAAATCATTGTTTTTGTCCTTGGTTTTGTTGGATTTTTCATGCTGTCCACCACTCCGGTGCTCAATCAACTTTCGACCGCCGCCTGGTATGCCAGGTTTTTTCAATACTATTTTGGCCAGGATACTATATCGCTCTGTTATCTTTTTATTTTTGGCTTGTTATTATTAGAACTTGTTTCGGGAAAGCGCCTCTGGTGCCGCTATGTCTGCCCGCAATCTGTTCTTATTGTTCTTACCAAGCTTCTCAGTCCTAAGCGGCTACGGGTTGTCTTTGCCGAGGAAAAATGTATCTGCAAGCCGGGGTATGAACGATGTGACATGGCTTGTACACTAACCCTCAAGCCCAAGACCCTGACGAACAGTCTGGAAACAGAATGCAGTAACTGTGGAGATTGTGTGCTTGCCTGTAAAAAGATGGGGAAGGCCCTTTCATTTGAGGCTCCCCTTGTCCAGGCTCTGTTTCCAAGTTTCCGTACCGTGCAGAAATATGTGTGCAGAATGGCTGCTCTGGTCGTTGTTTGTGCTCTTGGGTTTCTCGTCTACAGTCAGGTGGATTTTTCTTTGGGGCCGGCTGATATAAAAAATGCACTGCTCAGTGATAAACGAATAGTACTGGACAGTGAAAAGCTGGG
>JAOZKX010000467.1 GCA_029935135.1 Desulfocapsa sp. | reverse complement strand
CCCAGATGCTGGAATCCATGACCGGGAACCGCAGGCCCACCCGGGCCGAGTCCACCGATGTGGCCAATGCCATTCTTGATGGAACCGATGCGGTCATGCTTTCTGAGGAATCGGCCATGGGAGACTACCCCCTTGAAGCCGTACAGATGCTGGCAAAAATCGCCAACGCCACCGAACCGCACCGCCTGCATCGCCATTTTGAATTCGTCCTCAAACCACGGGCCATTGACTACATTCCCAGCACCGTTGACCTGATAGCAGCCAGTATTGAAAATATCCTCTTTAAGGTTGATTCTCCAGCCGGTGTGCTGGCCCCCACTTCCAGCGGCTATATGGCCAGAAGCCTGACTCGCTTTCGTCTGCCCGTCTGGATTATTGCAGTATCCACTTCGGCCAAGACCTGTCAGGATCTTATGTTTTCCTACGGGGTGTACCCCATACACGAAGCAGACAAACCAAAGGACTGGGTTGCCTGTGGCCGGCACTACGCCAAGAAACACGGCTTTACGGGAAAATGTTTTATTAAGGCTGAGGGGCCATCAGCAGACCATCCAGATATCAATCACAAGCTGGAAATCATAGAATTATAGCAGGGAATTCATGAAAATACTGGTACTCAATTCGGGATCATCTTCCCTGAAATTTCAACTCTTTATAAAGGAAGACCTCTCCGTTCTGGCCTCGGGACTGATAGAGCAGATCGGCAATAGCAGTAGTGGTGCCAGCCTTTCTTTCCCTGATCCTTCCGGCCTTGAAAAGAAGCTCACTCGCAATGATCCTGTGGCAGATCACCGCCAGGCCATCAAGGTCATGGCAGAGATGCTGCAGGAGAGCGGAACACTTGTTGACACCA
Source organism: Desulfocapsa sp. (assembly GCA_029935135.1). GTDB lineage: Bacteria > Desulfobacterota > Desulfobulbia > Desulfobulbales > Desulfocapsaceae > Desulfocapsa. The sequence goes on along the minus strand of JAOZKX010000467.1, from coordinate 1,211 downwards.
GTGAACTTGCAGGGATTGGCCACCGGGTCGTCCATGGCGGTGAAGCCTTTCACCAGCCGGTACGCATCGATGATACCGTGATAGCAGCCATTGAAGAGCTGGTTCCCCTTGCTCCCCTCCACAATCCTGCCAATCTCATGGGGATCAGGGTTACCATGGAACATACTGCCAACACCCCCCAGGTGGCAGTTTTTGATACGGCCTTTCACCAATCCATTCCTGAACATGCCTATCTCTATGCCCTTCCCTACAACCTGTATGAAGAGCACAAGGTTCGGCGCTATGGCTTCCACGGAACCTCTCATAGTTTCGTGGCCCGACGGGCGGCTGCCCATCTCAAGAAACCCATTGCAGAGTTAAACATTATCACTCTCCACCTGGGGAACGGTGCCAGTGCCGCAGCCATTTGCGGCGGTAAATGCATCGATACCTCCATGGGCATGACCCCCCTTGAAGGGCTGGTTATGGGCACTCGCAGTGGAGATCTCGATCCAGCCATCCTCTTTTACCTGGGCCGGGAGAGCGGCCTGGATATGGATGAACTTGATTCCTTGCTCAATAAAGAAAGTGGACTAAAGGGAATCTGCGGCGAAAATGACATGCGTACGATCAGTCAGGCAGCGGAGCAGGGAGACAGTCAGGCCAAGCTTGCACTGACCATATTCTCCTACCGGCTGAAGAAATATATCGGCGCCTATATGGCGGCCCTGGGTGGAGTGGACGCTATTGTCTTCACCGGCGGCATTGGTGAGAATTCGGCAATGGTCAGAGAACTCAGCTGTCAGGGCCTAGAGCGTCTGGGTATCCATCTTGATACGGAGAGAAACAGGCTCCGCCAGAAAGAGATCCTGGAAATCCATGCTGCAGACAGCCGGGTGAGCCTGCTGGTGATCCCCACTGATGAAGAATATGAGATCGCCAGACAGACTCTGCAGGTGATCAATAAGGACTAACAGTATAAGGGCCCTCCATATCGTCGGTCCGAAACGAGAGGAAAATACCATGAGTATCCATCCAATGGCAGGCAAACCTGCCTTCCAAGCCATGCTGGTCAATGTCCCGGAACTTATTTCCGCCTACTACACCCTACAGCCGGATATGGCTCAGGAGGCTGAGCGTGTCACCTTTGGCACCTCCGGCCATCGCGGCAGTTCTCTGCTGCGCAGTTTTAATGAAGCCCATATTCTGGCTGTCACCCAGGCAGTCTGTGT
>JAOZKX010000104.1 GCA_029935135.1 Desulfocapsa sp. | reverse complement strand
AGTGGACATATGCTTGACCTTCCAGCCCAGTTGAGTAAGTTGTTCAAATCATTTATGGCAGGCACCCAACACGGTTTTGCCTCAACCTGTCCCGAATGTTCAGGTCAGGTTGTTTTTGAAGAAGGGTGCGAAACATGTCATAGTTGCGGATACAGTAAATGCTCGTAATCCTGACATGCTCACCACAGTGGGGTGCCAGTATTACCTTCATTACCCTACACCCTAACACTGGTAACCAGTAAGTAAGCCAGTAAAGTGTACTAATTACAGAAAACTTTGCAGAGAAAAATATGGGAAGAATAGGAAGAAACGAACAATGCCCCTGCGGCAGTGGAAAAAAATTTAAGCACTGTTGTCTTTTAAAAGAGCAGGCAGGGATGGTTCCCACGACTCCTGAAGCCCAGTTGAAGGTTTCTCTGATGAGTGAGATTGAGGCCATTCAACGCTCTGCTACTGAAAAGAAACAGAAAATTAAGGAGCTGGGCGTTTTTATATTTTTCTCCACGGCAGAAGGTGATGCCTGGCTTCTTGAGATTACTGACTCTGATGCTGTGCAACTGGCAAGCGCTGGTGAGGCTCTGGAGATTCCCATTGATGAAAATCCGGAAACCATCGAGGTGAACTGGAGCCATACTTTCGATTTCAGCAATAAACAGTTTGAACTCACAGCATATAGCGATAAGACAAAGAGTATAAAAGAAGGCTATCCTGTGAAAGAGGTCAGTGCTTCTATCAAGCGTATCCTGAAGCGATTTTCCAGTGAGTTGTTAAGCAAGGTCCATGTGGAACCTGGTAACCAGGAAGATACTGCATAAAACATCTTATGAAGTTTTTGTTACGAATAGTCCCTGTGACCCTGGTCATGGGGGCTATTTTTTTTCTTTCCCATCAGGCAGGCGATACGCTTCCTCTCCCATCTTTTCCAGGCGCAGATAAGCTTGCCCATATGACTGCCTATGCAGTTCTTGCCTTGAGTTTTCTCTGGTTTCTAGGAGCACAGGGGAACAGGTATCCCGCTCGCGCAGTTGTGCTGACCATTCTTTTTTGTTTTCTCTATGGAATAAGTGATGAATATCATCAATCGTTTGTTGAACAGCGTATGGTCAGTGGATTTGATCTGCTTGCAGATACTGCAGGAGCATTGCTGCTCAGCCTGTTCTGGGGGAAGAATGCTTCCCTGCGTACAAAACTGATTTTCTATCAGGATACAGTGGCAGGGAAGTGTCGTGCAGTGACAACAGAGAGGGACTGATCAGGTTAAGGCGGATTTTACCATCTGTGATGCCATCCCCATATCCAGTTCTTCACCATACTGCTGCTTAAGGCTTCCCATAACTTTACCCATTAACTGTGGATTCTTTTCCGGGAGTTCTGCCACCAGTGCATCGACTATCGTCTGTGTTTCAGCACCACTTTTTGTTTGGGGAATAAAGACCTCCAGAAGTTGAATAGTTTTTCCAACATCAATTCCAGCATCCTGCGACTGATGCGCCATCTTCAGCTCTCTTTTTGCCGCAGCAAGAATGTCTTTTTCCTTAACTTCCCGGTTGCCGTCTGTCTTGGCAAGCTTTTGAGCTGCATCAAGGAGCATACCGAGTATGGTGGATTTTTCCGGGTCAGATTTCTTGGCAAGCATCATGTTCTTGCGTAGTTCTTTTACATTCATAGGGGAGATACCAATGTGTTGTTATTGTAGTAGTGAAGGAGGAGATTAACGTCGCAGTAATTTTGCCATATCTTTGGCAAAATAGGTTATAATAATGTCTGCACCAGCCCGTTTAATGGAGAGGAGGGTTTCCTCCATGATTCTTTCCTCGTCAATCCAACCTTTTTCTGCCGCAGCTTTTATCATAGCATATTCGCCACTTACATGGTAGGCGGCAATGGGAAGGTCGAACTCATCTTTTAATTGGCGAATAATGTCCAGGTAGGCAAGTGCCGGTTTGACCATAAGGATATCGGCACCTTCGTCCACATCAAGGGTGGCTTCACGTAATGCCTCTCGACTGTTTGCCGGATCCATCTGATAGCTCCTGCGATCACCGAATTGCGGCGCGCAGTCTGCAGCGTCGCGGAAGGGGCCATAAAAAGCGGAGGCATATTTTACAGCATAGGACATGATGGGGATCATCTCAAAGTTATTTTCATCCAGCACTGCACGAATTTCAGCCACCCGGCCATCCATCATATCAGATGGAGCTACCATATCGGCACCGGCAGCAGCATGGGAAAGAGCTGTCTTGGCAAGGATTTCAAGGGTTGCGTCATTGTCTACAGTTTCCTCTATCAGGCAACCACAATGCCCATGGTCGGTATATTCGCAGAGACAGACATCTGTGATGACAGTAAAATCAGGAACCTTGTTTTTAAGTTCCCGGATCCCCCTTTGAATAATGCCGTCCTTGGCATGTGCTCCGCTACCCATGGCATCTTTCTTTTCAGGAAGACCAAAAAGGATAACTGAATTCACTCCCAGGCTTTGCAGTTCCTTGGCTTCCTTGGCCAATTGGTCAACGCTCAGTCGAAAAACACCGGGCATGGAAGATATCTCCTCCCGTTTATTTTTGCCGGGCATGATGAATATGGGTGAGACAAGTTGATCTGCTGATAATCTGGTTTCACGAATAAGAGCGCGAATATTTTCATTTTTGCGAAGGCGGCGGGGACGATATTCTGGAAAGACCATTGGGTAATTACTCCTTATTATAAGCGACTGTTATTAAATTATAGTGTTTTGTATGATGATCAGGTTTCGATTTCAAGACTTTTCAGTTTTTTATGTAAGTGGCTTCGTTCCATTCCTATATTTTCTGCAGTTTGGGAGATGTTCCCCTCATTTTCATTGAGTTTCAATTGTAAATATTCTTTTTCAAAGTGTTTCTTTGCTTCTTTGAAACTTGGTATGATAAAGGCCTGCATATCAGTCACTGGCTGTATGGCATCAGAACTTGTGCTACTGGGGTTAAGGAAAATGGAGACATCCTCTGCACTTATGGTGTCTGTTGGGCACATGATGGCAATCCGTTCCACGAAGTTTTTCAGTTCTCGTACATTCCCGCTCCAGGAATGCTGCTGCATAACCTGCATGGCCTCGTTGCTGAATTCTTTTTTTCCAAGACCACGACTAACGATGGCACGCATAAGGTCCTGCAGCAGCATGGGAATATCTTCTAATCGTTCATGAAGGCTCGGAACATGGATGGGGACGACATTCAGTCTCCAGAAAAGATCGGCCCTGAAATTACCATTTTCAATCTCTTCTTCCAGGTTTTTATTGGTAGCGGCAAGTACCCGTACATTTACAGAAATGGTTTTATGCCCACCCACTCGTTCAAATGTTTGTTCCTGCAAGATACGGAGTATTTTTGCCTGTGTTTTTAGACTCATATCTCCTATTTCATCAAGAAAGAGAATACCGCCGTTAGCCTGATCGAATTTACCCTGCTTGGCACTATGGGCACCGGTGAAGGAGCCTTTTTCATGGCCGAAGAGTTCGGATTCAATGAGTTCTTCCGGGATGGCAGCACAGTTTACCTCAACCATGGGCTGGGAGTTGTTCAGTGATCGATGATGAATGGCCTGGGCAACCAGTTCCTTGCCTGTACCATGGTCACCTCGTATTAATACCCAGGCATCAGTGGGAGCAACCCGTTTGATCTGTTCCTGTAAATCTATAATGACTTGAGATTCACCGGTTAGCCTGGTGGGCTTTTTTGCCTTGGCACGAAGAATTTTGTTTTCGTTTTCCAGTTGAGAAAAACGGATACCGTTACTGATGGCCAGGATGATTTTATCGTAGGATAATGGTTTTTCGATAAAGTCAAAGGCTCCATTTCTGGTAGCCTGCACGGCTGTTTCAATGGTGCCATGACCAGATATCATAATGATGGGCACTGTATGGTTTTCTTTGATTTTTGGAAGAGCAGTCATGCCGTCCATGGTATCGCCGAGCCAGATGTCCAGGAGAATCAGATCAATGTGCTTATTCTCTAGAATTTTCATTCCTTCTTCGGCAGAAGAGGCGCAGACGGGAGCGAAGCCTTCATCCTCCAGAATACCGGCAAGGGATTCCTGGATGGAGACTTCGTCATCTATGATAAGGATTTGTTTAGCCATGAATGTATGGGGATCAGTTGATTGTGTTTTCTTGTGTAGTGGCTAGCAGGGGAAGTTCTATGGTGAATATGGATCCCTGTGGCTCGTTGTCTTCGACCCGTATGGTACCATGGTGATCAGATATAATTGTTGAAACAATGGCAAGTCCAAGTCCGGTGCCAGTCTTTTTCGTGGAAAAATAGGGCTCAAAAAGGCGCACTTTGTCTTCTTTGCTAATACCGGGACCTGAGTCACAAACCTGTATCTGCACTTTGCTCCTGTCAGCACTGAGGGAGACAACAATATCTATTGTACCGCCATCGGGTAAAACTGCAACTGCATTGTCGAGAAGGTTGATGAGGCAGCGCTTTATCTGCACATTATCAAAATTAAATGTGGGGATTTCAGTGTGGACAATAACGCTGAACAGTATATCGGCGTGGGCCTGTTGATAAAGGATCAGAGTCTCATCTATCATTTTCAGGATGTCCGCTTCCATTTGATTGATTTTGGGCATCCTGGCAAATTGGGAGAATTCACTAACCAGTCGTTTGAGTTCGTCAACCTGTTTAATAATGGTGCCTGTGCATTGATCAAAGATGGAATTGTCTTCTGCCAGGATGTCAGGGTAGCGTCTGCGCAGGCGCTGGGCAGAGAGTTGGATAGGGGTCAGAGGATTTTTTATCTCGTGGGCGATGCGTCGTGCAACTTCACGCCAGGCAGCCATGCGCTGCATCTTTTCAAGTTTGGTTAAATTATCAAAAACCAAGACAAATCCCAAGGGTGTACCATCTTCATTTTCCAGACGGGTAAAGGCAATAAGAAATGAAAAGTTTTCCTTTAAGATTGAGAGTTTAAGGTGCTGGCGGACGGAACTTTTTCCGGTGATGGCAAGTTCTTTGATAAAGCCCTTGATAATGGCAACATGTTCAGGGGGCAGAACCTCTGTATAGAGACGGTTGACGAAGAACTCTTTACCGATGTGCAGGAGTTTTTCTGCAAAACGATTGATAGTTGTAATTCTTCCATCATCATCCAGGGAAATGACTCCAGCTTCCACATTCTGCAGGATAATCTCTGTGTATCTCCGCCTCTCTTCCGTCGTTTTTGCACTTTCCTGCAAGGCGAGAAGGGCTTCTGCAAGTTTTGCATTACTGGAACTGAGGTTTGTTGTCATACTGTTAAAGGAATCTACCAGCAGTCCCATTTCATCATTACTCTCTTTTTCCAGGACAAAAGCGAGGTCACCGTCCGCTACTCGCCTTGTGGCTATTGCAAGTTTATCCAGGGGACCGGTGATACTTTTTGCAATGTAAAGACCAAACCAGATGGCAGAGAAAATAATCAGCAGGGTAACAATAAGAAGAATAATAAGAAGCCAGAACTTAAACGGCTTTTTTAGGTATTTCAGCTGTTTATAGTCTTCTATGCCCTTTGAAATAAAATTGAGACGATCCAGTTGTTTCTGTTTGATCAGGAGAGTGGTGACAAGAAAGATTTCAACATCTGTCTGATCGTTGAAGTGGATTTTGTTCACTCTGCGAATCAGATCACCGCTGCTGGATGGTTGAGTGATAATCTCTGCCTTCTTATTTTTCAGCACATTCTCAAGGGTGGCCAGCGGAATTTGCGGTAGTTTACGGGTGGAGAGCATGGGGGATGAGGAGGTGATTCTCTTATTCCGCTGATCTGTGATCAGGGTAAAGCTTACAGGAGTTTGTCTGATGTTCAGCTTGAGGAGAAGGCTGATGTTCTTTTCCTGTTCGTCCTGCCCATCGTTTTCATTGTGGAGAAGGTTGAGGTGTTCTTCTGCTGCAGCACCAAGATGTTCAACTTCTTCTTTGGTTTCTATGAGTACTGATTGGGCAAGGTCGAGCGATTTTTGCAAAGAGGTTTCGATGTTGGAGTTAAACCAGTAATCCATACTGGTGGATACAAACTGCAGGGAGACAAAGAAGAGAATGACTGTGGGTATAAGAGAGAGTGAAATAAAGGATATGACAAGTTTTGTTTTAAGTTTTGAGCCGAGAAAGTTTTGCCGACTCTCAAAGAAAAGTTCTGCCAGGTTGCGAAGGACCAGGAAGAGCATGAGAAGGACGAGAAGAACATTGAGATTGATCAGGCCAAAAATAAGGATGTCACTGGAAATGGGCAGTGAAACATCAACATTCATAAGGGAGCTTTCAAGCCAGACTATGATGGGTATAAGACAGAGACAGGCGAGGATGACCCTTCTGATCAGGCGTTTTTTTTGTTGGCGTTGCAGTGTGCTGAGGTGCAGTTTGCTGAGACTTGGGGGAACGGGAAACTGTTCTCTGTCTGGCGTGGCTTCATCCATTGACATTCGTGGGTCCGTTAATAGGTGAATTCAATGGTGTACCAGTCTGTTTCCACATTCCAGAGGGAGACAAAAGGAACCACGATATGGAGGTTCATAGGCAGGGTTTTTTCATATAGATTTGCCTTTATCCGCAACTCGTAGGAACTGTCAGGGATAAGTCTGCTTAATTCTACAACCTTAAGTCCATTGATTTCATCCATCATCGTCATGGCTTCTCGAAAAGTCTGGAAGGACACGACTCTATTTTTTTTCTCCTCCAGTTCGACAAGGTACTGTTCTTTTAATGTGTCATATTTCAGGATATGGGTGAACTCCATATTTATCAGCTCTTCGTCAGGCCAGTTATCTCGAGTGCGAAAAAGCTCAATGTTAAAGGAGAACTGCATGGGGATCCCGCTGTGCAGTGCCTTTTCCATATCGTCGGTCTGGTGGTTTGCAATGATTCCAAAAAGCAGGAGATGCGTATTCGATGTTGTTATGGTGATATCCTTGAACTGTACCCCTTTGCCTGTGTCGGCAGATGCTGACTGCGAGACAAAGAACAACAGAGGGACGAGAAGAATGGTGGAAAATAGACGGTGCATATCAGTAACTTACTCCTGAAAAGCTGCAATAAAAAGCT
>JAOZKX010000466.1 GCA_029935135.1 Desulfocapsa sp. | reverse complement strand
CGCTGCTGTAAATATGTACTATAGAGTTTTGATTCTTCTGCCTGCTGTAGTTGCTCCAGGTACGGCATGTCCGGATTCCAGGGCTGCACTGTTATTGCAGCCTTTGATTGGACTGGAAGTTTTGCATCTACTGGTTCGCTACTACTGCTTCCAAAATATTCCAACTCACTCTCACTACACATAGGGGCACAGTCAATTTCCCCCTCACCATAAGATGCCTGAGAAGAGGGACTTTGCAGATTGTCCCCAAAACTAAAATCGTCTGGCTCTCTGCTGCGGACACTGTAACAAGCGGGCTCATCCTCACATCTCTCATTTCTTCCAGTGGTTACCGTTTCTTCGACTTTCTTCAGGGCCATCTTTCTTTGCCAGGAACGCTTAAAATCTGTCTGGTACCATTTCTTGCGTGTCTGCCACCATATAAGCACCTGATTTAGATGATTTCCCCTGTCTTCCACCTGATGCTCCACTTCCTCCTTTTTCAACTGGATAAATACTTTGCGCATTTCTGCTAATGAGGCCGGAGGGGTAATGTTATACTGCCAATACTGTTCCAAAGTCTCAAGAACCAGAAGAGATGTGCCAGGGGTGACAAGACAAAACTCTCTGCCTAAAGCTATCATGTCTTCCAAATGTTCATCAGAAAGTGACAGCACACGACATTTCTGCCCTGCCCAGGCCCTGGAGATATTAGAACTTTTACTGGCCTGTGCCCGATCTATTTCTATGGAGTCTGCGGGGGCACCATTAGCAGCCAGGGAGATTTCCCCGGTTGCAGAAGTGACTTTGCCAAGGATGGAAATACGGCCATTACTGACAGAGGTAAAAACATCCTCACAACCAGATATCTGATTAAGTTGAACTCGATTTTGCAGAGTAGCAATAGCCTCAAGAGCATGATCAACACTTGTCCGAATCAAATTGCAATAGACACCTCCACTGGCAGATGCAAGATGTTCGAGAAATGCTGAATTACAATTTGCATTACTGTTCACTGTTATGACAGGTTTTAATGATTCAGAAGGCAGACCTTTCCCTGCGCTGTCCTGGCCATCGCTGAACAGCATGATCGCCTCCACATCATTATAGAAGGTTTCAAGATCCAGTTCATTTATGTTTGTTGCACCATCATAGGGAATCTGCTTGAGGTGGGCAATCAAATCGATAACTGAGGAAAAGGATCTGAGCTCAATTTCTGTTTCGTTTCTAAACACATGCAGCTCAAATTTTACCTGAGTCCAGTAACGGCTCAGTGCTTCAAGCAATTCAAATTCTTTTTTCAAAACACGGGCGGGATCCTGTCCACCAGGACACCTGCTTCCCGAGGCATCCCATATGACAGCAATATATTTTGGCTGCCATGATGCTGCCTCTGTTTTGGGCAGAAGGGTGGATATATTAAAAAAGACATTGTCATTTTTTTCTTCCACAGTGACAATCTGATCCGGAAGTTTTGGTAAACGGATAAGAAGATCTTCATTAATAATTGCAGTATCAAGCTTTGCTTCTGCAACCCAGCGATCTTCCCACTGCTTAAGTGTCAGATTTCCTGTGCTGCTGATTTCTGGTTGAACCGGACTTTGTACAACTTCAACTTTGAGCTGTGCCTGCCCCACCCCTTTTGCATGGCCAAGGGGTAGGTGGTAGGAAGCGTCATTGTCCTGCACCACCAGATCACTGACATAAGACAACCGGACGGTACGACTTCCCTGCGCTGGTATTGGATAGACTCTTGTTCTATAGATATTACCCTGAACCTGTTCAACAAGGCCCGGATCAACACCCTTACGAATCTCTGTTTCCAGAATCTTTCTCGCTTCTTCTTTTGGTACAATGACACCATCAACCAGTTGTCCATCAACATCAAGAGCATAACCACATACTGCTGCCCCATCCGGTAGAGGGAAGTTCAACTCACCCTCGATATCACGATGGTTTGGATTGTAAAATGTCATTGTCTGGCTGGTTTCCGCAAAGAGCCCCGTCACCTGTACATTTATATTGAGCTCTTTCAGCTCAACAGCTTTTTCGCCGGTTGGGGCTTTGATATATGGAAGTTGGTTTGGCTCTGAAATC
>JAOZKX010000103.1:2995-7071 GCA_029935135.1 Desulfocapsa sp. | reverse complement strand
CTTCAAAAGCACCTATAATAAAGAGAGCCATAACTCCGCCGACCCAGGAGGCAAAAAGCCAGGGAGCACGGATCATTGCATTTTCAGTGGTAGACTTTAATAATATTTCTCTGTCTTTTCCAGCGCCGGCCATCTGCAGAAAGGCCTCAGTGGCCTCTTCCCGCATAACATCGATAATATCATCCACTGTTACAATACCTATCAACCTGTAACTGGCATCCACCACGGGAACAGCAAGAATATTATACTGAGAAATAATATGACCGACTTCCTCCTGATCCATTTCAGTGGTTACGGCGATCACATTTTCCCGCATGATATTTTTCAGCTGTCTGTGCGGTGGATTGGTAAGCAGTTCCCGCAGGGACACAACTCCTGCCAACTTCCCATCGCTGAAGGTAATATAGAGATAGAAAACCATCTCTTTTTCTTCACTTCGTTGCTGTACCTTGGCTATTGCCTCACCCACACTGAGCTCTTCGTCAAGGTACATAAAATCTGGAGACATGAGTCCACCGGCAGTTTCCGGATGATACTTCAACAGTTCATCCACCTCTTCCCGATCAGATTTTTCCATTCGCTTACGAATTTCACCAGCAAACGCTTCGGGGAGGGCTTCGATGAGATCAGCGGCATCATCTGACGCCATGTCACCCATAACGGTTGCCATGAATTTAGGCGTCAGCGTCTCCACCAGCGGAACCATAATTGACTCGTCCAGTTCACTGAGGAATTCACCCACATGAGATGTCTGGGCAAGGATATTAAAGACCTCTTCCCGATCGGCATCGTTTAGGTGCCTGAAGATCCAGGCAAGGTCTGCAGGATGTGTTTTTTCTATCAATTTCATAAGGTTGTCGGTAGCATTACGACGATTCAGCCTGCGAATCATATCAAGAAGAACCATCCCCTCATTGCCTATCAACTCTTTCTTTTTCGTTTTTTCCATATGTGACAACCCGTTGAGCTAGTAAACTGTTTTCCACCTGTCTTGCAAACACTCAGGCTTGACTTACAAAATGATAGACACTACATAATACAACCAGCAAACTCATTTCGTCAATTTGAATTCCTTCTATTATCGATTTCCCCACATTTATTTTATATGTCCTCCACAACTCCTGACCAGCAAGCAACACCCGAAGATCTGGAAATTCTTTTTCAAAACAGCTGTGCACTACATGAAAAAGGAGTACTGGACGAGGCTGTCAAAGGGTACCAGGTACTCCTGCAGTCCTTACCCGAGTCTGCCATGCTGCACTTTAATTGCGGACTGGCTCTCTTTGATCTTCACGAATATCCGGCAGCTGAAATCCATTACCATAAAGCGGTGCAATTGGCCCCGCAAGATCCTGATATTCAATACAATCGCGGCCTGAACTTCAGGCGCCTCAAACAGATAGAAGATGCTGTTCAATCCTTTGAATCAGCCTTTAAAGCTGGCGACCATAGCCTTGACACCCTGTACAGCCTTGCACTTTCCTATCAGGATCTCGATAATTTTTCCCAGGCTGCTCTTCTCTACGACTCAATCCTGCAGACGGACCCTGAGCACCTCTCCACACTCAATAATTACGCCTATCTCTGCCACAAATCCGGGGACAGAGAAAAAGCAAAATCGCTCTACCAGCAGCTTGTACAACTGGACCCAAGCCATGGTGCCGCGCAACATATGCTCAACTCCCTTACCGGCAACACCCCGGAGACAGCACCGCTTGCCTATGTGGAATCCATTTTTGACAATTACGCGCAGAATTTTGAGCAGAGCCTGGTGGGTCAGCTCTCCTATAAGACACCCACACTCCTCCATCAGCAATATCAGAACATCTTTCCCGGGAAGAAGATAAACGATTGCATGGATCTTGGATGCGGGACAGGACTTGCCGGACTGAAATTTTCAGCCTGCTGCAAGCAGTTGCTCGGCATAGATATTTCAGCAGAAATGCTCGCGGTGGCGGAGGAAAAAGACATTTATGACAAGTTGATCAAAGCTGACATCCTCGACTATTTGAGTAGCCAAGCAGCTCCTGTTGATCTGATCGTTGCGGCCGATGTTCTCACCTACATGGGAGACTTAAGCGTTTTGTTTGAGAAATGTTTCATGAATACAGTAAGTGGTGGGCTATTCTTATTCTCAGTGGAGAATTCTGACAGGGAAGCGTTCGAACTCAAAGAAAGCGGGCGTTTTGGACATTCTCTTCACTACATCCAGCAACTCTGTGAAAAAAGCGGCTGGACAATTTGCGACAGCCATTCGTCCAATCTCCGTAAAGATAAAGAAAAATGGATCAGAGGAACCCTCTTTATTCTTCAGAAATAACCGGAGCGTTGCACAAACCAGCAGACAGCAAGACCGGATGCCATGGAGAGAAGACCAAGCATACGCAGATGTTCCGACTTCATTTCACTGATTTTTCTCAACCACTCACGCATGGAATCTGGAAAGGCCACATAGGGAACACCCTCAAGAATCATCACCATTCCAACCAGCAAAAACAATAATTTCATAACCCTTTCTTCTCCAATCTGTTATTATTGATTATTCATAAATTCGTTAAAGTCTTTATCGGTTGCTTGCAATTTCAGAAGACACTTACTAAAGTAGTATGAATTTTTTCAAACCTTCTAACACAGTTGATACAATAAGAAAATGAGCGACACAAAACAATCAAAATATAGCGAAGCAGGCGTAGATATTGACAAGGGTAATGATTTTGTTCATGGAATCAAAGACATTGTTAAATCTACCCATCAACGTGGTGTATTAAACGATATCGGTGGATTTTCCAGCCTCTTTGCCATCGATACAGACACCTACAAACAGCCGGTACTCGTCACTTCCACCGATGGTGTCGGCACAAAACTTGAAATTGCCAAACGCTGTCAGAAACACGACACCATCGGTATAGATCTTGTCGCCATGTGCGTTAACGATATTATTGTTGGCGGGGCCAAACCCTTATGTTTTCTTGATTACTTTTCTGTTGGCAAACTCGAGCTCGATGTAGCAACGGAAGTGGTTAAGGGCATTGCTGAAGGCTGCCTGCAATCACAATGCTCACTCGTAGGTGGAGAAACAGCAGAAATGCCAGGCCTGTATAAGACCGGAGATTATGACCTGGCCGGTTTTGTTGTCGGAATTGGTGATCGGAATAAAATAATTGACGGATCAGAGATCAAAGTTGGCGATAAAATTATCGGTATAAAGTCATCAGGCCTTCACTCCAACGGATTTTCCCTGGTACGGAAGATCTGCTTTCAGGATAATGATTTTACCGTGGACGATCAGATAGAGGAACTGGGCTGTACCCTGGGGGAAGAATTACTCAAACCCACCAAAATCTATGTGCAATCAACACTGGCAGTTCTCAAAATCTATAAAATCAACGGTATGATTCACAACACCGGGGGCGGTTTTATTGATAATATCCCCAGAATCCTGCCCAAAGGCTGCAAGGCAATAATCAACTGCGACCGCTGGCAAACGCCTCCCATCTTTTCATTCCTTGCTGAAAAGGGAAATGTCCCCGAGGAAGAGATGTATCGTACCTTTAACATGGGAATAGGCCTCATGGCCATTGTTGACGCGGGTGATGCCAAGGATATTTGCCACCACTACAAAGCCCACGGAGAAGATGTTGCTATCATCGGCGAGATCTCAGCCCACAAGGACAGCGATGAAGACCAGGTGCAGTTAATCTTTTAAATATTCTTCAACATCTGAGGGGGCCCCCTGTATGGCCCCCTTATTTTCATCCCCCCCCTCCTCTATCATTCAACTTTATTATCCAGCAGTACCGGCAGCAGAAACGACAATGTTGATTTTCTACCGGACATGGGACCGATATAGCTCCTGGCAATAACAACATTGTCCATAAACATATGTTGATCGTAAGGAGAAACGGCACTGCCGCCGTGATAGAAGTTAAACCATATCTGCTCAATCTTTAAGCTGTCAACCGTGCGGAACATAATATCATTTTTGCCAAATACCTGATGGCCGTCCACCCATGCAGTAATGACGCCATTATGGAGACCCGGTTCGTTCATCTTCAGATACTGTTCCACACAGTACC